>JAEWCA010000583.1 GCA_023390875.1 Actinomycetes bacterium | reverse complement strand
CGCGAGGACCGACGGCGCCGCCGACAGCCTGCCGACGACCTCGGCGTGATACCGCGCGCCGTACAGCGCGGGCCGGATGTTGTCGCTCATCCCGCCGTCCACCGACACGTACAGGCGCTCGGTCTCGTCGTCCACGCGCACGGGCTTGACCGTGCCGACCGTGTACAGCGTGAAGCCCGCCGGGCCGACGATCGCGCGCCCGGGCTCGATCGAGAACCGCGGCAGCGACGTCCCCAGGTCCGCGGCCGCCGCCGCGACCGACGCCGCGACGTCCTTGGCGATCCGGTCCGGGTCGAGCGCGACCTCGTCCGGCAGGTACGCGATCCCGTAGCCGCCTCCCAGGTCGACCTCGTCGACGAGCACACCCGTGCGCTCGGCGAGCTGCGCCCGCAGCTCGAGCACGACCCGCGCCGCGACCTCGAAGCCCGACGGGTCGAGGATCTGCGAGCCGATGTGCGAGTGGATCCCGAGCAGGTGCAGCTCCGGGTGGGAGAGCACAGCGAGCAACGCGGTCATCGCCGGCGAGTCCGCATCGCCGCGGCGTGCGACCGACAGGCCGAACTTCTGGTCCTCGTGCGCGGTCGAGATGTACTCGTGCCCGCCGGCGTGCACGCCCGTCGTCACGCGCACCATCACGGGTGCGGGCACTCCCCCGCGCGCCTTGACGAGCGCCGCGAGCCGCTCGATCTCGACGAGCGAGTCGACGATGATCCGGCCGACGCCGTGCTCGAGCGCGGCCACGAGCTCGTCGTCGGACTTGTTGTTGCCGTGCAGACCGATGTCGCCGCCCGGGACGCCCGCACGCAGCGCGACCGCGAGCTCGCCGCCCGACGCGGTGTCGACGCGCAGACCCTCGTCGTGCACCCACCGCGCGACCGCGACGGACAGGAACGCCTTGCCCGCGTAGTACACGTCCACACCCGCGCCCACCTCGGCGAACGCGGCCGTGAACGCGCGCCGGTAGCCCGCCGCACGCGCGCGCAGGTCTGCCTCGTCGAGCACGTACGCAGGCGTGCCGACCTCGTCGGCCAGCCGCGCCACCGGCACGCCGCCGACGACGAGCGCGCCCGAGCCGTCCCGCGCGACCCCCGTCGACCAGGGCTCGCCCGGGATGCTCGTCGTCACATCCGCTCCGGTGCGCTGACACCGAGCAGGCCGAGACCGTTCGCGAGCACCTGACGCGTGGCGTCGACCAGCCACAGGCGCGTGCGGTGCACGTCGGTGACGGGCTCGTCGCCCTGCGGCAGCACGTAGCGCTTCGCGTCGTACCACTTGTGGAAACCGCCCGCGAGCTCCTCGAGGTAGCGCGCGACGCGGTGCGGCTCGCGCAGGTTCGCGGCCTGCGCGACGACGCGCGGCAGCTGCGCGAGGTGGCCGAGCAGCACCGACTCGGTCTCGTGGTCGAGCACGCTCGCGTCGAAGCCGTCCTCGCGGCGCACGCCCGCCTCGGCCGCGTTGCGCCCGATCGCCGCGGTGCGCGCGTGCGCGTACTGCACGTAGAACACCGGGTTCTCGTTGGTCGCCTTCGCGAGCAGGTCGAGGTCCAGGTCGATCGCCGAGTCGGTCGACGAGCGCGCGAGCGCGTACCGCGCCGCGTCGACGCCCACCGCGTCGACCAGGTCGTCGATCGTCACGACCGTGCCCGCACGCTTCGACATGCGCACCGGGGCGCCGTCCTTGACGAGGTTCACGAGCTGGCCGATGAGGATCTCGAGGTGCACGTCCGGGTCGTCGCCGAACGCCGCCGCGACCGCCTTCATGCGCCCGACGTACCCGTGGTGGTCCGCGCCGAGCATCATCACCACGCGGTCGAAGCCGCGCTCACGCTTGTCGAGGTAGTAGGCGATGTCGCCCGCGATGTACGCGGCCTCGCCGTCCGACTTGATGATGACGCGGTCCTTGTCGTCACCGAACTCGGTGGTGCGCAGCCACGTGGCGCCGTCCTGGTCGAACACGTGCCCGAGCTCGCGCAGCCGTGCGACGGCGCGCTCGACCGCGCCGGACTCGTGCAGCGAGTCCTCGTGGAAGTACACGTCGAAGTCCACGCCGAAGTCGTGCAGCGACTGCTTGATCTCGGCGAACATCAGGTCGACGCCGCGCGCCCGGAACGCCTCGGTCGCCTCGTCGCGCGGCAGCGTGCGCGGGTCCGGCTCGCCGGCCGCGAGCGCGTCCGCGACCACCTGGTCGGCGATGTCCGTGATGTACGAGCCGCCGTAGCCGTCCTCGGGCGCGGGCTCGCCCAGCGCGCGCGCGACGAGCGAGCGCGCGAAGCGGTCGATCTGCGCGCCGTGGTCGTTGAAGTAGTACTCGCGGGTGACCTGCGCGCCCGACGCCTCGAGCACGCGCGCGAGGCTGTCGCCGACGGCCGCCCAGCGGACGCCGCCGATGTGCAGCGGGCCCGTCGGGTTGGCCGAGACGAACTCGAGGTTGAGGCTGACGCCCGCGAACGACTCGTTCTGCCCGTACTCCGGGCCGAGCTCGACGACCGTGCGGGCCAGCTCGCCCGCGGCGGCCGCGTCGAGCCGGATGTTGAGGAACCCGGGGCCCGCGACCTCGACGGACGCGATGCCCTCGACGCTCGTCAGGCGGGACGCGAGCTCGGTCGCGAACGCGCGCGGGTTCGTGCCGGCCTTCTTCCCGAGCTGCATCGCGACGTTCGTCGCCCAGTCGCCGTGCTCGCGCTGCCGGGGTCGCTCGAGGTGCACGGTCGCGGGGATGTCCGCGGCGTCGAGAGCGAACGTGCCGTCGTCGACGGCGTGCACCAGGGCGGCCCTCAGGGCCTCGGAGAGCTGTGCGGGAGTCACCTGTCAAGGGTAGGGGACCCCGGACGGCGTCCCGGACGGGTTATCGGGCGTCCGCCGGCGCCGGCTCGCCGGCCGTCTCGGGCGTGCCGAGCATGTCCGGCCGGCACGCGCGCCACGCGACGACGAGCTGCACGACGACCAGCCCCAGCAGCACGGCGATCGGCGCGTCCCAGGTGCCGGTCGCCTCGTACAGCAGGCCGATGCCGACGGGCCCGAGCCCCGCCACCGCGTAGCCGACACCCTGCACCATCCCCGACAGCGTCACGGCGATCGCCGGGCTCGCGGTGCGCAGCCCGATGAGCGCGAGGGACACGGGGAACGTGCCGCCGCCGACGCCGAGCAGCACCATCCACACCGCCGTCGCGTGCGTGGGCGCGAACCACAGGCCCAGGTACCCGACCGCCCAGCACCCGAGGAAGCACGCGACGAGCGGGTACGGGTTGCGCATCCGTGCGGTCAGCACCGGCCCGAGCAGCGCGGCCGGCAACCCCATGATGGCGACGACGGCGAGCCACCGACCCGCGGCCGCGGAGTCCAGACCGGCGTCGACGAGCATCTCCGGCAGCCACGCGAACAGCACGTACATGCCGGTCGTGTTGAGCGCCCACGTCGCCGCCAGGGCCCAGGCGAGCGGCGAGCGCCAGACGAGCCGGGTGACGCCGCGGTCGTGCGAGACGAGCACCTGCTCCCCCGCCCGCCGCGGGGCGCGGCGCAGCAGCTCGCGCAGGTGCGCGCGGGCCGTCACGGACCGGACCACGACGACGACCCACGGCACGGCCGCGGCGAGGCCGACGACCGCCCACCACCCGATGGCGACGCGCCACCCGTACCGCTGCGCGACCGGGAGCGCGAGCAGCGGCGGCAGCGCCGTGCTGAACGACAGCGCCACCGAGTACACCGCCGTGACGAGCCCGATCCGGTCCGGGAAGTACCGCTTGACCAGCGGCGGCAGCAGCACGTTGCCCATGCCCATGCCCGCGAGCGCGAGCACCGACCAGGCGAGGAACGCGGGCGCAGACGAGACCGTCGCCCGGACCACCTCGCCCGTCGCGGACAGCAGCATCGCGAGCACCATCGTGGGCTCGAGGCCCAGCCGGCGAGCGCACGGGGTCGCGAGCGAGCCGAACACCGCGAACGAGACCACCGGGATGGTGCCCAGCAGGCCCACCTGGCTCGCCGACAGGGCGACGTCCTCGCGGACGACCGCGAGGATCGGGGACACGGCGGCGACGGCGACCCGCAGGTTGAGGGCGACGAGGACGATGCCGGCGAGGACCACGAGCCGGCCGCGCCACACGGGCCGGGCGGTCGTGCTGCCGCCGGTCCGGTCGCCTGCAGTCGGGGGGCCGGCGGTCTCGGGCCGAGAGGTCACGGGTCGGAGGGACTCCACTTGGCCGGAGTCTATCGGCGGCCGGGCGGACCACCCGCCGGTGACCGCCAGAAACTGGACGCCTGGACATGTCCCCTGGTCGGAGGTCTAGCCCAGGCACGTCTCCCCGGTGTTGACTGCACGGCATGCCTGGACAGGGAGCCTGATCGGATGGCGCGTCGCACCGGTCTGATCGACACCGCCGTCGACGAGATCCGCAGCCGCATCACCGCCGGCGACTGGCCGGTCGGGACGCGGATCCCGCCCGAACCCGCGCTCGTCGACCTGCTCGGCGTCGGGCGGAACACCGTCCGCGAGGCCGTCCAGTCGCTTGTGCACGCCGGCCTGCTCGAACGGCGCCAGGGTTCCGGCACGTACGTGCTGTCGACGTCCGAGCTCGCCGTCACGATGGGCCGGCACATCGCGGACGCCCGGCAGCGGGACGTCATCGAGGTGCGCCGCGCGCTCGAGATGGAAGCCGCGCGCCTGGCCGCCCGGCGGCGGACCTCGACGGACGCGGCCGCGCTGCTCGACCGTCGCGAGGAGCGCGCGGTCGCGTACCAGTCCGGGGACCTCGACCGGATGGTCGTCACGGACCTCGACCTGCACCGCGCGATCGTCCGGACCGCCGGCAACCCGGTGCTCGTCACCCTGTACGAGAACCTGCTCGACGCGATCGGCGAGAACATCCGGTTCAACTTCGTCACGGACACGCACGGGTTCGACGCGCACGACGGGCTCGTCGAGGCGATCGTCGCGGGCGACGACCAGGCGGCGGTCGACGAGACCAGCCAGTACCTGTCCGCGCTGCTGGGGGAACGCTGACGGGCTGGTAGTGTCGTGCACCGCGCGAGGCGACTCGCGCGGATCGCCCGCGTAGCTCAGTGGATAGAGCGTCTGCCTCCGGAGCAGAAGGTCGAAGGTTCGAGTCCTTTCGCGGGCACCCTCACCGATCGCAGAGCCGTACCGCCCACGCGGTACGGCTCTCGTCTTCCCCGGCTCGTCACCACCCGACGTCTCACAGGTCCGCGGCGCATCGTCGTGCCACGGCGGACCGTCCGCCGGCCAGGGAGACGCCATGGGCGCACGCGCGGACCACGCGCTCGCGGCCGCCGGGGACGCGGCGCGTGAGGCGGGCCGTTGGCTGCGCGGGGCGCCCGGCACGCTCGTGTGGCTCGGGATCCTGCTCGTCACCGAGGTCGTCAGCGGCCGGCTGTCCCCGGAGGCGCTGCACGACGTGCTCGGCGCACGCTCGACGAACCTCGACCACCTCGCGTCCGACCCGCTGCACGTCCTCGTCGTGAGCGCGTTCTGGCTCGCGGGCGGGACGTGGCTCTCGTACGCGGTGCTGTTCCTCGTCTTCGTCGCGACGACCGAGCGGTGGCTCGGGACGCGCCGCTGGCTGGTGGTGCTCGCGACCGCGCACGTCGTCGCGACCTACGTGAGCCAGGGGATCCTCTACCTGTGGATCCAGGTCGGGCGGGAGCCCGCCAGCGAGGCGCACACGCTCGACTACGGGGTGAGCTACGCGCTCGCGGGCTGCCAGGCCGTCCTCACGTGGCACGTCGCCCGGCCGTGGCGGTGGGGCTACCTCGCGGTGCTGCTGGCCGTGTACACGGTGCCGTTGCTCGCCGACGTCGACTTCACCGACGCCGGGCACCTCACGGCCGCGCTCCTGGGGCTGGCGCTGTATCCGCTGACCCGCGGGATCGGCGAGCCGTGGGACCCGCGGCGCACGTGGCGCCGGCTGCGGTCGCCGACCACCGGCGTGCCGCCCGCCTGACGGCGGCTTCACCCTCCGAAGTGGTGGCCCAAAGGCGGACATACCGGGCATCGTGGACGCGTGCGGCGTCCGCACCATCGTCCGGCGCCGACCCAACCCCAGCGTGGAGGTCTCCGTGCGAATCCCGGCCACCCTGTCCTGCCTGGCGTTGGCGGGCGCCGCCGTCCTCGTCGCGACACCCGCAGCCGCGAGCCCGCCGCCCACCTGCGGCGCGACGCTCACCGCCGACACGGTGCTCCACGCCGACCTCGTGTGCGCCGGGAACGGGCTCACGCTGGCCAGGGACGTGGACCTCGACCTGCACGGCCACACGCTGCGCAGCACCGCCGGCGGCGTCGGCCTGTCGATCTCGGACGTCGGCAGCACCACCGTCAAGAACGGGAAGATCACCGGCTGGGCCACCGGGGCGCGCACGCTCGTCGACTGGGACTCCGACGAGTCGACCGGTCCGCTGACGGTCGACCGGGTCGCGTTCCAGGACAACGGCACCGGGATCGACGGCACCGGCGACAGCGGGATCCGGGCCAAGTCGACGACGATCACGCGTTCCAGCTTCACCGGCAACCACCTCGCCGGGATGACCGCGGAGTCGATCACAGTCCGCGTCGACGGCTCCTCCTTCGCCGACAACGCGGTCGGACTCTGGGGCGACACCGGCTCCGCCACGACCGTGACCCGCACCCTGTTCGAGCGCAACGACCGCGCGTTCATCGAGACCGAGGGGAGCGCCGACATCCAGCGCTCGACGTTCCGGGACAACCCGCGGGCCGTCGTCAGCGCCGGCTCCATCGCAGCGATCACCGTGTCGGACAGCCGGTTCAGGGGGTCGGACGTCGCGGTCGACGGCACCGTCGCCGAGGTGTCCGTCGCCTCGTCGTCGTTCGTCGGCAACACCACGGGGGTGATCGTGGGCCTCTTCGGGGCCACCGTCTCGTCGAGCACGTTCCGGGACAACGGCACCACGGTGACCATGACCCTCGACGGCGTCGACGCCACCACCGTCGTCCAGGGCAACACGTTCCGGCACAACACCGACGGGCTCCGGCTGGAGGGCGTGGGACCGTCCGTGAGCGTCGGCGGCAACGTCGCCCGGTACAACACGGGGTGGGGCATCTACGCGCCGGGGGCGACCGACCTCGGCGGGGACACGGCGAGCCACAACGGCAACGAGCCGCAGTGCGTGGGGGTCGTCTGCTCCTGAGCGATGCCGTGTCGCCCACCATCCGGGACGGCGGGCGACACGGTTGACCGAGGTCCGGCGGGTTCCTACTGTCCGCACCCCCGACCGTCTGGAGCCCACCGTGCCCGTCCGTTCCCTCGCGTTCCTCACTCCGGGCAACTTCCTCGACGACGACCCGTACGCGGGCCTGGAGTCGACGCTGGCCCTGTTCGCGTTCGGTGAGCAGCTCGGTTACCAGGGCGCGTGGGTGCGGCAGCGCCACCTCGAGCACGGGGTCTCCTCCGCCGCCACGTTCCTCGCGGCGGCGACGCAGCGGACCAGCACGATCGAGCTCGGCACGGCGGTGATCCCGATCGGGTACGAGAGCCCGTTCCGGCTCGGGGAGGACCTCGCGACCGTCGACGTGCTGTCGCGGGGTCGGCTGCAGGCGGGTCTGAGCGCGGGCACGCCGCCGCACGTCGAGCTGCTCGGCGAGAAGGTGTTCGACGGCGAATGGCGCGACGTCGACTTCTCGCACGCGCGCATCGAGCGGCTCGCCGACGGCTTGCGCGGCACCTACTTCGGTGACGAGGACACCCGCATCGTGTCGCCGGGCAACGTGCAGCGGCCACGGTTGCAGCCGCACAGCCCTGGTCTCGTGGAGCGGCTCTGGTACGGGGCGGCGTCGCGACGGTCTTCGCTGTGGGCCGCCGAGCACGGCCTGCACCTGCTCGCCGGGAACATCGTGGCCGGGGAGGAGAGCGACGACTTCGTCACCGCGCAGCGCGCCAACCTCGCGGCGTTCCGGGCCGCCTGGACGGGCGCGCACCCGCCGCGCGTCGCCCTCGGACGGGTCGTCGTGCCGACCGACGGCGCCGACCGCGCGTCCCGCGAGCGGTACCACGAGTACGCCCGCAGCCGGCACGAGCGCACGCTGGCGCCGGTCGGGCCGCGACGGACGCTGTTCGCACCGGACCTCGTGGGGAGCAGCGACGAGCTCGTCGAGCGGCTGCTCGCGGACGAGGCGGTGTCCGACGTCGACGAGCTGCGGCTCGAGCTGCCCTACGAGCTCACCGCCGAGGACTACGAGCAGATCCTGCGCGACGTCGCGACGCTCGTGGCCCCACGGCTGGGGTGGCAGCCGTCGACGGCGGTGCCGTCAGGCTCGACGCCCCGCGTCGCGCAGCCCGTGCCGGCCGGGGAGCGCGGCTAGCCGACCTGGACCTGCGCGGACGCGTCGACCGCGACGGTGGCGCCGTCCGTCGTGCGGCCCTCGCGGTGACCGCGGTGCCCGTCGTGGAGCCACCGGGTCGACGCGACGGCGGCGGCGAGCAACAGCAGCACCGCGCAGAACAGCAGGGACACGACGAACGACGGCGCGGTCACGACCGCGCCGGAGCCGCGGAGCAGCAGCCCAGACGCGACCGCGACGCAGAACGTCGCCGACAGGCGCTGCGTCAGCTGCAGGAACGACGCCGCGACGCCGTGGAAGCCCGCCGGTGCGAACCCGAGCGTCACAGCGCGCAGCGGCGGTTCGACGAGGCCGCTCGCGAACCCGAGGAGCACCTCCACGAACGCCACGACGGTCAGCAGACCGGCGCCGTGCACCCCGCGCCCGACGGCCGCGGCGAGCGCGGCCAGCGCCAGCACGTGCACGACGAGCGCGACGGGGACCAGCCGCGACCCTCGGCGGTCGAAGACGCGAGCCGCGAGAGAGGACGACACGACACGGCTCGCGGCCGACGGCAGCAGCACGGCCGCGACGCCGAACGCCGGCACGTGGGCGCCCTGCAGGAGGAACAGCGTGACGACCGTCGAGTGCGCGACCGCCGAGCCGAACCAGAGCAGCGCGACCGCGTTGCCGGCGACGAACCCGGGCCGGCGGACGAGCGCGGGCGCGAACAGGGCGACGCGGCCGCGGCGGGTGTACCGCCGCTCCCAGGCGACGAGCACCGCGACGAGCACGGGCACCGCGACGACCGCCGCGCCCCACACGGCCGGCCGCGCGCCGGGATCGATGACGGGCAGGGTGACGAGGACCGCGAGCGCGCCGAGCAGTGCGACGCCGGGCACGTCGAGATCGAGGCGACGGCCGGTCCGGGCGGTGACCGGCACGAAGCGGACCGCCAGGACGAGCGTCGCGACCGCGAACGGCACGTTGACGAGCAGCACCGCCCGCCATCCCCAGGCGGACGGGAGCAGGGCGAGGAGAGCCGCGGCCGACAGCGGTCCGACCAGCGCGGCAGCCGCACCGGCGCTCGTGTAGGCCGCGAGCGCGCGGACCCGCCGCGCACCCGTGAACAGGTCCTGGATGATGCCGAGCACCTGCGCGCTGATGAGGCCCGCGCCGAACCCCTGCACCAGCCGCGCGGCCACGACCCACCACATCGCGCCCGCGAACGCCGCGGTGCAGCCACCGACGACGAACACCGCGAGCCCGGCGACGAACAGGCCGCGCCGCCCGAACACGTCGCCGAGGCGTCCGCCGGGCACGAGGCCGAGCCCGAACGTGAGCGAGTACGACGCGAGCAGCCACTGCACGTGGGCGGTGCCGGCGCCGAGGTCCTGCGCGAGGCTCGGAACGGCGAAGCCCAGGACGGCGGAGTCGACGAGCGTCGCGAAGCCGGCGCCGAGGCAGCACCAGAGCGCGAGCGTGGTCGTGCGGTCGGTCACGGGGCGGCCCCTCGGTCGGTGCGGCAGCCCCGGGCGGGCGCGCGGCGGGCACCGTAGGAACGGCGTCCGTGCCGGTCAACGCATCGCCACGTGTGCTCACGATGCGGACGACGTCCGGCGCTCGCGGGTCACGACCGGCGCGCGACCCGCGGTGCGTGGGTGACCGATCGGGTGAAAGGGCGCACCAGCTCCGCGACGTCTGCGCTGGTCAGCGGACGGGCGGGGCGCGGCGCCGTGTGACGCGGGCCGCATCTGCCCAGTCGTGGTTCCTACACTGCGCCGGTGCCCCGCTCCCCCCGCGCCTGGCCGTCGCTCCTCGCGGCCCTCGTCGTCCTCGCGCTCGGCGCTGCCGTCGCCCTGGGGGTCGGGCAGGTGCTCGGGCTCAGCTTCACGCCCGCCGACACCCCGGCGGCCGCGCCGACCGGTGCCGCGCC
>JAEWCA010000111.1 GCA_023390875.1 Actinomycetes bacterium | reverse complement strand
GGCTGCACCACCGGCTGCACGGCGGGCTGCGGCGGGACGGCCGGCGGCATGGCGGGCTGCGCGGCGGGTGCGGCCGGAGCTGCGGGCACGACCGGTGGCACGGCGGGCTGCTCCGGGTGCGGGTACTGGGAGTCACGGGGCGGGACGGTCATGCGACCTCCTCGACGCGCGGGACGCCGGTCGGGCCGGCGTCGTGGGCCACTCGTCAAGGTAGCGAAGCAGCGGCACGGCCGCCCGCTCGCCGACGCGTCCACGGATGTCCACCAGATGGAACGGATGACCACGGCCGGTCGCGTGTGCCACCATGACGGCGTGACCACCATCACGCTCATTCTCGAGTAGCGCGTCGGAAGACCTCCCGACGCGCAGACCTCCCGTACCCCGGGGGGTCTTTTTGTTGGTCGGGCACCACCCCCGTCCGGCCGACCGACGCTCGATCTGTACGAGGATCAGCAGGACGCACGAGCACGGCACCAGCGCACCGAAGAGAGCTCATCGTGACCACGAGCCGCACCCCGTTCCACGTGTACGACACGACCCTGCGCGACGGCGCCCAGCAGGAGGGCATGAACCTCTCGGTCGCCGACAAGCTCGCGATCGCGCCGATGCTCGACGAGCTGGGCGTGGGGTTCATCGAGGGCGGCTGGCCCGGGGCCGTCCCGAAGGACACGGAGTTCTTCAAGCGCGCCGCCAAGGAGCTCGACCTGCGCAACGCCGAGCTCGCCGCGTTCGGCAGCACGCGCAAGGCGGGCACGCGTGCGGTCGACGACCCGCAGGTCCGGGCGCTCGTCGACTCGGAGGCGCCCGTCGTCGCGCTCGTCGCGAAGCACGACCTTCGGCACGCGGAGAAGGCGCTGCGGACGACCGGTGCGGAGAACATCGCGATGATCGCGGACACCGTGCAGTTCCTCGTCCGTGAGGGGCGCAGGGTCGTCGTGGACGCCGAGCACTTCTTCGACGGCTACCGGTTCGACCCCGCGTACACGCGCGCGGCCGTCCTCGCCGGGTTCGAGGCGGGTGCCGAGGTCGTGGCGCTGTGCGACACCAACGGCGGGATGCTGCCGACCTGGGTCGCGGACATCGTGCACGAGATCCGTGGCGCCGTCGGACCGGACGCGATCCTCGGCATCCACGCGCACAACGACTCCGGGTGCGCGGTGGCGAACTCGCTCGCCGCGGTCGAGGCCGGCTGCACGCACGTCCAGGGCACCGTCAACGGCTACGGGGAGCGGACCGGCAACGCCGACCTGCTGTCGATCGTCGCGAACCTCGAGCTCAAGTACGGGCTGAACGTGCTCCGCACCGACGGCGTCAACCCCGGCGGGCTGCCCGAGCTCACGCGCCTCGCGCACGCGATCGCCGAGATCACGAACATCTCGCCGTTCGCCCGGCAGCCGTACGTCGGCGCGAGCGCGTTCGCGCACAAGGCCGGCATCCACGCCTCGGCGATCAAGGTCGACCCCGACCTCTACCAGCACACGGACCCGTCGAACGTGGGCAACGACATGCGCATGCTCGTGTCCGACATGGCGGGACGCGCGTCCATCGAGCTCAAGGGGCGCGAGCTGGGCTTCGACCTGTCGGGCCGCCCCGAGCTGCTCGGCCGCGTCACGGAGCGCGTGAAGGACGCCGAGGCGAACGGGTACACGTACGAGGCGGCGGACGCGTCGTTCGAGCTGCTGCTCGTCGAGGAGATCGACGGGCACCGCCCGCAGTACTTCTCGGTCGAGTCGTGGCGGACCATCGTCGAGCGCGCCGGCGGCCGGGGCACCCCCGCGACGGCCGAGGCCACCGTCAAGCTGCACGCCGGCGGCGAGCGGATCGTCAGCACGGGTGAGGGAAACGGTCCGGTCAACGCGCTCGACCACGCGCTGCGTCAGGCGCTCGTGCGGGTGTACCCCGAGCTCGAGTCGTTCGAGCTCATCGACTTCAAGGTCCGCATCCTCGACTCGATGCACGGCACCGACGCGATCACGCGGGTGCTCATCGAGATGACGGACGGGCAGACGGCGTGGAGCACCGTCGGCGTCGGGCCGAACCTGCTCGAGGCGTCGTGGGAGGCGCTCACGGACTCGGCGATCTGGGGCCTGCGCAACCGGCGCGTCGCGCCGCGCTGACGTTCCGGGCCGACGGCCGCCCCCACCGCCGAGCGCGGTCCGGGCGGGTCCGTCGCATAGGTTGGTGCGCGTGCACGGTGAGTACAAGGTTCCCGGCGGCAAGCTCGTCGTGGTCGACCTCGAGGTCGTGAACGACACCCTGAAGGACGTCGTCGTGAGCGGCGACTTCTTCCTGGAGCCGGACGAGGCGCTCGTCGTCGTCTCCACAGCGCTCGACGGGCTCCCGGCCGACTCCACGACGCGGGTGCTCGCGGACGCGGTCACGGCGGCACTGGCGCGCGCGCAGGCCGACGGCACGCTCGCCGGGCCGGTCGCGATGGTCGGGTTCGACGCGCACGCCGTCGCGGTCGCGGTGCGCCGGGCCCTGGGCCGCTCGACGGCGTGGTCCGACCACACGTTCGAGCTTTTGCACCCCGGACCGCTGCCGCCCGCGCTGCACACCGCGCTCGACCAGGTGCTCACCGAGGAGCTCGCCGCGGGCCGTCGCGGGCCGACGCTGCGGTTCTGGGAGTGGGTCGAGCCGGCCGTGATCATCGGCTCGTTCCAGTCGCTGCGCAACGAGGTCGACCTCGAGGCAGCCGACCGCTACGGCATCACGGTCGTGCGCCGCATCTCGGGCGGCGGCGCGATGTTCATGGAGGCCGGGAACTGCATCACGTTCTCCCTGGTCGTCCCCGAGTCGCTCGTCGACGGCATGACGTTCGAGGAGTCCTACGCGTTCCTCAACCAGTGGGTGCTCGGCGCGCTCGCGGACGTCGGGGTCGAGGCCTTCGTCAGCGGGCTCAACGACATCGCGTCACCGGCCGGCAAGCTCGCGGGCTCGGCACAGAAGCGCATGGTCGGCGGCGCGGTCCTGCACCACGTGACCATGTCGTACGACATCGACGCGGACAAGATGCTCCAGGTGCTGCGGATCGGCCGCGAGAAGCTGTCGGACAAGGGCACGACCAGCGCGAACAAGCGCGTCGACCCGGTCCGCTCGCAGACGCACCTGCCCCGCGAGGACGTCATCGCCGCGTTCGCGGCCCACTTCCGGTCCCGGTACGCGACGGTCGACGGCGACCTGCGCCCGGAGGAGGTCGCGCGCGCCACCGAGCTGATGGCGTCGAAGTTCACCGACCCGTCGTGGACCGCGCGCGTGCCGTAGCGGAGGGCGTCAGAGGCCGCCGAGCACCATCAGCACGGACGCGACCCCGATCACCAGGACCGTCACCGCGCTGACGGTCACGAGCCGCCCCCCACCGGTGTGCCCGCCGGTGTGCCGCTGGTAGGCCGCGACGAGCAGCGCGGCGCTCGCGGCCAGCCCCGCGACGCCGACCGCCCAGGCGACCCCGCCGATGACCTCCTGCAGCAGGCGCGCCGCGGCGATGCTCCCC
>JAEWCA010000102.1 GCA_023390875.1 Actinomycetes bacterium | reverse complement strand
CTGCGGCACGTGGGTCCGCGCGTCGGCTGAGCCGCGAGGCGCCGGGTGCGGCGCGGTCGGGCTCGCGCGGTCGGGGCCGTCAGGCGTGCGCGGGGGTGAGGGCGTCCGCGATGTCCTCCGCCCAGGCGGTGACGGCCTCCATGTCCCGGTGGTCCCCGTCACGGGCCCGCGCACCGGCGATGACGGCGCGCTCGGCGAACGTCAGGACGCTGCGGTCGAGCCGACCACGAAAGCTCCGGTGCCCGCGCGCGCCGACGCGCTCGGCGAGGTCGCGGATCTCGTGCGGCGAGTTCGCCGCGGCGGCGGGCTGCGTCGCCAGGCCGGAGGACAGCAGCCAGACGGGCCGCTCGGCGAGGTCGTCGGCGAGCCGGTCCGCGAGGTCGCGTGCGGCGGGCAGCCAATGGGCGGTGTAGACCGCGGAGCCCAGCACCACGGCGTCGACGCCGTCGAGGGTCGCGACGTCGTCGGGCTCGCGCATCGTCACCTGGTGACCTCGCTGCCGCAGGACCTCGGCGACCGTCTCGCCGATGCCCCAGGTGCCCCCGTGCCGAGATGCGATCGTGACGAGCACGCGCATGTGACCCCGCTCCCCTCTCCGTGCTGACGACCGCCGGACAGACGTCCGACGACTCATCCATCGTGCGGGACAGACCGGACGAACGGATGGGCCGGAGGTCCTGACGTGCTCAGGACGGGTCGGGGATGTCGGCCTGCGCGGCGCGGAGCTTGTCGGTGAGGGACCGCAGCGTCGCGAGCTCGTCGGCGTCGAGCGCACCGCCGACGAGCCTGCGGATGGAGCGGACGTGCCGCCGCCCGATCTCCCGCTGCATCCGGGCCCCGGCATCGGTGAGCGTGACGGCGACGCCGCGCGCGTCGTCGGGCACGGGTCCTCGCGTGACGAGCCCGTCGGCCTCGAGCCGTTCGACGAGCCGCGACAGGCTGGGCTGCGTGAGGAGCGACCCCTCGCCGAGCTCCTTGAGCCGGGCGGTGCGGCCCGGGCACCGCGACAGGGTGAACAGCACGTCGTACTCCCGGATGGTCAGAGGGGCCCACACGTCGTCGCGCTGGAACCGCCGCATGAGCGCGACCTGCGCGCGGAACAGGGACTCCCAGGCCTCCGCGGCCTCGCGCGTCCCGGGGAGCTCGCGCCCCTGCGTCATCTGCGTCTCCTCCGTCAGTTCCATGCGTTCGCAACAACGGTCCGGGCTCGCCCATCCTTCCCGGCCCATAACTATCGAAATATCGAAGGGCAATCGCCCGAAATGTTTCAGCACCTCGCGCGCCCCGCCCGCCGATGACCAGTCTTCGTTCGGCACTGGCTCGACGAGGAGGAAAACCATGGCCCCGACACAACCGCACGCCCGGCCCACGGCCGGGGCGCGGACCGCACTGCGCACGACGATCGCTGCCGCCGCCGCCGCTCTGGTGGTCGGCACCGCGCTCGTCGTCCCCGCGCAGGCCGCGAGCACCCTGAAGGACTACGGCACGGCCGCCGGCAAGGACATCGGCTTCGCGCTCGACCCGAACCGGCTCTCCGAGTCGGCCTACAAGTCCATCGCGGACAGCGAGTTCTCGCTGGTCGTCCCCGAGAACGCGATGAAGTGGGACGCGACGGAGCCGTCGCAGAACTCGTTCAGCTACGGGTCGGGCGACCAGGTCGCGAGCTACGCCGCCTCGAGCGGCAAGAAGCTCTACGGCCACACGC
This sequence comes from Actinomycetes bacterium, assembly GCA_023390875.1. Lineage (GTDB taxonomy): Bacteria > Actinomycetota > Actinomycetes > Actinomycetales > Cellulomonadaceae > Cellulomonas. The sequence continues at coordinate 1,976 of JAEWCA010000102.1, read as the reverse complement.
TCGTCTGGCACCAGCAGCTGCCCGGCTGGGTGAACAACCTGTCCGGCACGGCGCTCGAGTCGGCGATGAAGAACCACATCACCAACGTCGCCACGCACTTCAAGGGCAAGGTCTTCTCGTGGGACGTCGTCAACGAGGCCTTCGAGGACAACGGCTCGCGCCGCCAGTCGCCGTTCCAGCAGAAGATCGGTGACGGCTACATCGAGACGGCGTTCAAGACCGCGCGCGCGGCCGACCCGACGGCCAAGCTCTGCATCAACGACTACAGCATCGAGAACATCAACTCGAAGAGCACCGCGATCTACAACCTGGTCAAGGACTTCAAGGCGCGCGGCGTGCCGATCGACTGCGTCGGCTTCCAGTCGCACCTGATCGTCGGCCAGGTGCCCGGCGACTTCCAGCAGAACCTGCAGCGGTTCGCCGACCTGGGCGTCGACGTCCGCATCACCGAGCTCGACATCCGCATGCAGACGCCGTCCGACTCGAGCAAGCTCGCGCAGCAGGCGACCGACTACAAGAAGGTCTTCCAGGCCTGCCTCGGCGTCACCCGCTGCCAGGGCGTGACCATCTGGGGCATCACCGACAAGTACTCGTGGGTCCCCGACACGTTCTCCGGCCAGGGCGCGGCGCTCGTCTGGGACAACAACTACGCGAAGAAGCCCGCGTACGACGGCATCGTCGCGGCGTTCGGCAACGTGACGCCGACGCCGACCCCGACCACGCCGACCCCCACGCCGACCACGCCGACGCCGACCCCCACGACGCCGACCCCGACGCCGACGCCGACGCCCACCCAGACCCAGGGGCCGGCCGGCTGCCAGGTGACGTACGGCGTCAACCAGTGGAACACCGGCTTCACGGCCAACGTGACGATCAAGAACACGTCGTCGGCCGCGATCAACGGCTGGACGCTGAAGTTCACGTTCCCGTCGGGCCAGACCATCACCCAGGCCTGGTCGTCGAAGGCGAGCCAGTCCGGCTCCGCCGTGACGCTCACCAACGAGTCGTGGAACGGCTCGCTCCCGCCCGGTGGCAGCACGCAGATCGGCTTCAACGGCTCGCACACGGGCACGAACACGGCACCGTCGTCGTTCACGCTCAACGGCACGACCTGCTCGTGACGACCCACGCCCCCGTCGGGGCGTGACCGTCGACCGGCCCGGTGCCCGCAGGACTCCTGCGGGTGCCGGGCCGTCGTCGTCCCCCGGCAGCACCGGCAGCACCGGCAGCACCGGCGACACCGGCGGCACCCGCGCAGACCGCCGATACGCTGGCCCGATGAGCCAGGACACCGCCGGCAGGACCACGTACCTCCTCGTCGACGGCGAGAACATCGACGCGACGCTCGGGTCGTCGATCCTCGGCGGACGTCCGACCCCGGAGCAGCGGCCCCGCTGGGAGCGCGTGCTGTCGTTCGCGCAGCAGACGTGGGACCAGCCCGTGAAGGGGCTGTTCTTCCTCAACGCGTCGAACGGCAACCTGCCGATGTCGTTCGTGCAGGCGCTGCTCGCGATCGGGTTCCAGCCGATCCCGCTGTCGGGCGAGTCGTACGAGAAGGTCGTCGACATCGGCATCAAGCGCACGCTCGCGGCGATCGCGCAGCGCGACGGCGACGTGCTGCTGGCCAGCCACGACGGCGACTTCGCCCCTGAGGTCGAGGTGCTGGTCGACGACCCCGACCGCCGGGTGGGCCTGCTGGCGTTCCGAGAGTTCACGAGCACGGCGCTGGCCGGTCTCACGGCCCGCGGGCTGTCCACGTTCGACCTGGAGTCCGACGTCGCGGCGTTCAACGTGCAGCTGCCGCGCCTGCGGATCATCCCGCTCGAGGAGTTCGACCCGCTGCGCTACCTCTGACTGTGAGGATCTCGACGCAGTCCTGGTGAGTGCGGTGGGCTGTGTCCGGTGGCGATGCGCGTGGCTCGACCTCTGACTGGCTTGCTGCCTTGCTGGCGACTTGTCCGCGCGTGGTCACCGGC
>JAEWCA010000515.1 GCA_023390875.1 Actinomycetes bacterium | reverse complement strand
GGTGTCGCGCCCGCGGGCCGCTCCGCGAGGGCCCGGACGAGCGCGTCCGCGCTCGCGACGACCTCCCCGCGGCGCGCGCTCCAGGCCGCGGCGATCGCGGCGAGCACCTCGGGGAAGGACGGCACCTGGTGCACCCGACGGGGCGGGAAGTACGTGCCGCAGAAGAACGGCTCACCGCGTGGCGTGGTGAACACGGTCATCGGCCAGCCGCCCGAGCCGGTCGTCGCCTGCGTCGCGGCCATGTAGACGGCGTCGACGTCCGGCCGCTCCTCGCGGTCGACCTTGACGCACACGAAGTGCTCGTTCATGAACGCGGCCACGGACTCGTCCTCGAACGACTCGTGCGCCATCACGTGGCACCAGTGGCACGCCGCGTACCCGACCGAGACGAGCACGGGGACGTCGCGACGGGCGGCCTCCGCGAACGCCTCGTCGCCCCACTCGCGCCAGTCGACCGGGTTGTCGGCGTGCTGCTGCAGGTACGGGCTCGTGGCGGCGGCGAGGCGGTTCGGCACGTCGTCCAGCGTCGGCCAGGACGTCGGCTCCGGCCACCGGGCCCGTCGTGCCGGTACCCGCGCGGGACGTCGGCGTGGCCGCCGTGCGCTGCGAGACTGTCCGCGTGACGCACATCGTGACCAACCACCCCGACGAGTGGGACGCCCGCTACTCCTCCGCCGCACGGGTCTGGAGCGGCGACCCGAACGGCGCGCTCGTCGCGGAGGTCGCGGCGCTGCCCGCCGGCACGGTGCTCGACGTCGGCTGCGGCGAGGGCGCCGACGCCGTCTGGCTCGCCTCCCGGGGCTGGACCGTCACGGCGATCGACGTGTCCGCCGTCGCGCTCGACCGGGCCGCGCGGCACGCGCACGACGCCGGGGTCGACGTGACCTGGGTCCGGACCGGGCTCGTCGAGGCGGACCTCCCCGCCGGCGGCTTCGACCTGGTGTCCGCCCAGTACCCGGCCCTCCTGCGCACACCCGGCGCCGACGCCGAGCGCGCCCTCCTGGGCGCCGTCGCCGTCGGCGGGCAGCTCCTCGTGGTCCACCACGAGGTCACGGCCGACGAGGCCCACGCGCACGGGTTCGACCCGCTCGCGTTCGTCATGCCCGCGGACGTCGCCGCGCTGCTCGACGACGACTGGGAGGTGCTCGTCGACGAGCGTCGTGACCGCACGATCGCCGGCGGCGCAGGTGCGCACCACGCGCACGACCTGGTGCTCCGCGCCCGCCGCCTGCGGTAGCCGCCGGCCCCAGGTGGCCGCCGACCACGCGCGGGGCGTGGCGGCCGCGGCTATTCGCTGGTGGACCGGATCGGCCCGCACCAGCATCGGACGCATGGTCGAGATCGCGTGCGACGAGTCCGGGTTCTCCGGGACCAACCTCCTGGACCCGACCTCGCCCGTGCTCGTCCACGCGAGCGTCGACCTGACCGTTCCGGAGGCGCACGACGTCGTCGCGGTGCTGCGGTCCGGGTTCGACGGACCGCCCGAGCACCGCTCGAGCCGGCTCCTGCGCCCCCAGCACGGCCCGCTCCTGGCGTGGTTCCTCGACGCGCTCGCGGGCCGGACCGAGGTCGTGGTCGTCGACAAGCGCGACTTCGTCGCGGCGCGCGTGCTCGAGCTGTTCACGCAGGAGCCGTCGTACGCCGCGGGCACCCGCCTCGGCGCCGACCACGCCGACGGCGTGCGTGCGCTCCGGCACCGCACCGCGCTGCTCACCGCGTTCGTCGACCTCGTCCGGACGACGAGGCGACGACCCGTGGACGGCGCCGCCGTCGCGGCGTTCCTCGCGACCGTGCCGGCCGACGAGCCGGCCCTGCGTGTCCTCGGTCGGGCGCACGTCGAGCACGTGGTGGCACGGCTCGTCGACGGTGACCCGGCCTACCCTCCCCCGCTCGAGCCGCTCGTGCCGGCGCTCGCGGAGACGGTGCTGCGCTGGAGCGGCGGCACCCGTTCCGTCGCCGTGGTGCACGACGAGCAGAGCGCCCTCACGCCGTCCCGCGTCGCGCGGCTCGGCACGTTCCTCGCGGACGCCGTCGCCCCCGCACCGCCGCCGCTGCGGTCGTTCGTCCAGGTCGACTCCAGGTCCGACCCGCGCGTGCAGGTCGCCGACCTCGTCGCCGGTGTCGCTCGCCGGCGGGCTCAGCAGGTCGCGAGCACGTACCCGTCGTCGTCGGGCGTGCCCAGCTCACGGTCACGCAGCACCGTCGACGCGGGCTGAGCCGGGTCGGCGCACACGGCCGCCCAGCCGTCCGTCCGGTACTCGACGTCGATCACCGCCGAGCCGTACACGTCGGTGTACGCGGCGCACTCGTCGTACTGTCCGCACTCCTCGGCCACCGCGAAGTCGAAGCCCGCCTCGTCGCGTCCGCGAGCGCCCAGCTCGGCGGCGTTCTTCTGGCCGACCGCGAGCCCGGCGGCGTGCCCGACCGCGACCAGCCGTGCGGCCAGGTCGATTGCGTCGTCGGCCGTCAGGCGACCGTCGGACCGTGTCCACGAGTCCAGGTTGTCGAGCTCGACCGCGTCGAACCAGCGCGCCGCGCACGCCGTCACCTGCGTGCCCACGACCTCGGTGATCGCGGCGCGCTTCTGCGCGGTCGACGTGTCGAGCAGCAGCTCGCCGGGCCAGCCGTCGTCGACCACCGGCGTTCCCGCGCCGTCGCGGAGCACCAGGTCGGGGTGCTCGGCGAGCCACTGGTCGCGCTCGCCCGGCTGGGTCTGGAACCCGTTGACGTAGCAGCCCGACCAGATGCCGGGCTCGGGTACGTCGGTCACGTCCCGCACGACGCCCCCGATCCCGGCGGCCGGCGGGTACCCGCCGCCGAGCTGGTAGTCGACGACCACGCCCGCCGGCGGCGGCGCGCCGCGCCTCGGAGGCTGCGGCGACGTCGTCGGGATCGCCT
>JAEWCA010000580.1 GCA_023390875.1 Actinomycetes bacterium | reverse complement strand
GGGCGGACCTTCTGCAGCCGCGCAGCCTGCGCGGCGCGCTGCACCGGCGTGGCGTCGGCACGGGAGACCGATCCGCCGGTGGCGTCCGCGACGAGCGCGCGGACGTCGCCCAGCTCGTCGAACGCGCGGCGCGCGGCCTCGTCGGGCGACGCACCGGCCAGCTGCAGCTCGAGCGCGCGGGCCTCGAGGTTGGTGCGGATCTCCTCCTTGAGGTCCTGGACCTCGGGCGTGAGGTCGACCCCGGCGAAGGCGTCGTCGAGCAGGCGGTGGACGGTGGTCATGGGTCGGAGCCCTTCGTGGACGGTGCTCATCGGTCGGAGCCCTTCGTGGCGGTGGAGGTGCGGGGGCCGGGCTGCTCGAGCAGCGAGTCGATGACGTCGCGCGTCGCGACCCAGGCGGCGACGTTGCGCCGGTAGACGGCCCGGCCGGCGTCGGTGATCCGGTAGTACTTGCGGCGGCCGCCCTGGGACTCGTCGCCCCAGTACGCCTCGACGAGCCCGTCGGACGTGAGGCGCCGGTACGTGGCGTAGAGCGTCGCCTCCTTGATCTCGTGCGCACCGCCCGTGGCGTCGCGGATCGCCTTGTAGATCTCGAAGCCGTACCGGTCCCCGTGGCGCAGGGTGCCGAGCACGATCGTGTCGGTGTGGCCGCGCAGCAGGTCCGCCGAGAAGGCGTCGCCTGCGGCGTCGGCGGCTTGTTGTTGCATCACGACGGGTACTGTATCTGATCAACTACCTGACGACAACGTATCGGTTTCTACGCCGATGTCTGCATCTGTAGAGATGCATTGCATCGCGAACGCACAACGAATCCTCTAAGATTCATTGTCATGACCGGGACGGATGAATCCCTACGGATGCGGTGGTATCGCGCTCGCACCAAGGCGGCTCTGGGCAGCGCGCTGCAGTCCATACGCCGCGGTGCGCACGACACCCAGGACGACGCCGCGGCCAAGTTTCATTCGTCGCGCCCGCACCTGTCACGCATGGAACGTGGCACCACGCCGCAGCTCGACACGCTCATGGACTACATGGACGGTTACGGCTACGAGATCGTCCTGGTCCCCCGTGGCTCCACCGTGACTGTCGACCCGCCGCGATGAGCACCCTCTCCGTCTGGTTGCACGGCCAGCACCTCGCGCAGCTCGAGCAGCTCCGCACCCGTCGGCTTCGCCTGCGGTTCACCGACCTCGCGCTCGACCGGTGGGGTGTCGGGGCGCGCCCGCTGTCGCTGTCGCTGCCGCTGACCGAGAGGCGCGTCGAGGGTGAGGCCCTCGAACGCTTCTGCGACAACCTGCTGCCCGAGGGTGCGGTGCGCGCCGTCCTCGAACGGGAGAACGGCATCCGGCCCGGTGACACGTTCGCGCTGCTGTCCCGCATCGGACGCGAGTGCGCGGGCGCGATCCAGTTCACGACGGACGAGGCGCCGGTCGGCGACGGCACACTCACGCCGCTGACCAGCGACGAGGTCGACGTGCTGGTGCGAGACCTGCCGACGCACCATGCCCCCGACGGGCTCGCGGTGTCCGCGTCGCTCGGTGGTGTGCAGGACAAGGTGCTGCTCACCCGGACGAGCGACGGATGGGCATGGCCGACCGACGGTGCGATGTCCAGTCACCTGATCAAGCCGCAGCCGCAGTCTCCGCAGGTCCCGATCCCGGACATCATCCGGTACGAGCACTGGGCCCTGGAGGTGGCTGGCGCCGCCGGGTTGCGCGCCTCTCGCTCGGAGCTGGCGTGGTTCGGCGGTCGACAGGCGCTCGTGGTCGAACGGTTCGACCGGCACGAGGGTCGGCGCCTCCACCAGGAGGACTTCACGCAGTCCCTCGCGCTCGCATCCCGCGACAAGTACGAGTCCTCGGTCGGCGAGCGACGCCTCGCAGCCCTGGCGACGCGCGCGGCCGCCGAAGCAGCCGACCCGCAGCAGCTCCTGACCGAGCTGCTCGCGCACGTGACGTTCAACGTCGCCATCGGCAACGGCGACGCGCACTCGAAGAACTACAGCATCCAGATCAGCCCGGCCGCGACCGTCTCGATGGCGCCGCTGTACGACGTCGCGCCGGTGTTCCTGGTGGCTCCCGCCTACCGGCATGCCGGGCACGCGGTGGACGAACAGGTGTACCTGCCCTACATCACGACGGAGCACCTGGTCGCCGAGGCGGGCGAGTGGGGGCTCCCGGCAGAGGTGGCCGGCGACGTCGTCCGCCGGACGCTCCTGGCGATCACGGCCGCCGTCGAAGAGCTCGGGGAGCCTGCGGACACCCCGATCCCGGTCGGTGAGGCAGTGCTCGAGCGGGTGACCGCCCTGGTGGGCTGAGTGCGGTCAGTGCACCGCGGCGAGCAGGACGCCCACGCCGACGAACAGGCAGCCGAACACCCGGTTGAGCGTCCGCTGCCCGGACTCGGTGGCGGTGAGCCGGACGAGGCCCCGGGCCGCGCTCGCGAACAGGAACCACATGACGAGCACGTCGACCGTCACGACCGTGGCGCCGACCACGGCGTACTGCGCGACGAGCGGCCGGTCGAGCCGCACGAACTGCGGCAGGAAGGCCAGGAAGAACACGATCGCCTTCGGGTTGGTGAGGTTCACGAGCAGCCCGCGGCGGAGCATCGACCACGCCGGCTCGCGCACCTCGTGCGCGATGCTGCCGGCGGCCGTCGACGCCCGGAGCTGCCGCACGCCCAGGTAGACGAGGTACGCGGCGCCCGCGTACCGGATCGCCTCGAACGCGACGTGCGAGCGGCTGACCAGCGCACCGACACCCGCGGCGACGATCGCGATGTGCACGACGAGCGCGAGCTGCTGGCCGAGGATCCCCCAGATCGACCGCACCCACCCCGAGCCGAGCGAGTTCGACATCGTGTTGACGGCTCCCGCGCCGGGGGTGCAGGAGATGACGACGCACGCGCCGAGCAGCGCGAGCCAGAGCGACAGGGGCACGTCGTCAGCCGTCGGCGACGCGCGCGAGCAGGCCGAGGAGCTGGCGCTGCTCGGCGGCGGACAGGGGTGCGAGGACCTGGCGCTGGATGTCGTCGAGCACGGCGTCGAGCGCCCCGAGCGCGTCCTGGCCCGCCGTCGTCAGCGTGACGATGTTGCGCCGCTTGTGGTCGGGGTCGACGCGACGCTCGACGAGTCCGCGCTCCTCGAGCCGGAGCAGGGCGGCGGTCACGTCGCTGCGGTCGATGCCGGTGTCCCGCCCGAGCTCGGCCTGGCTCGCGGGACCGAACTGCTCGAGGGCGGCGAGCAGGCGGTAGTGGTAGCCGCGCAAGCCGTTCCCGCCCGCCTCGAAGCCGGCGTGGAGGATCGCGACCGAGCGGGCGTGGGCGCGGTTGAGGAGCCACGTCGGGCGGTTCTTGAGCCGGTCGGGGGTGCGGCCGACCTGGTCGTGACGGAGGGGCACCCGCAGAGCCTACCCATTGTTGGACGGGCCAACACCGTCTATGTTGGCACCGTCAACATTGGTCGCGCCAACAAAGGGAGTCCCGATGACCAGCACCGCACAGCCGCCACGTCCGCGCGTCCTCGTCGTCGGCCGCAGCCCCGGCGTGCTCGAGGACGCCGTCGACCTCCTGAGGGCGAAGGGCTACCGGGCGGACGCGACCAACGTGTACGGCCGCGTGCTCGACGACTACGACGTCACCCGGCTCGACCTGCTCGTCTTCGGCGGGATGGTGCCGCCCGACGCCAAGCAGCGGCTCCGCGACGAGGTGTCCCGCCGCAACGACCGCGTGCGGTTCGTCCAGGGCCTCGCCGGGATCCCCGGGATGATCGCGGCGCAGGTCGAGCAGGCCGTCGCCGGCCGGCCCGACGACGCGAGCCGGGTGACGTACGACGCGCAGGACCGGTCGTTCGTCCTTGACCTCGACCTCGACGCGCCGGCCGCCGTCGTCGTGGACGCGTTCTGGGCGACGAGCTTCACGCCGCCCGAGCCGACGAGCACGCAGGCCCGGGTGTTCGCGGGGGAGCTCGGTCCCGGCCGGCACGTCGTCCCGCTGCCCGACGACGTCCCGGACCGGGCGGCCTTCGCCGCGGTCACCGTCGGTCCGCACGTCGAGGTGCTCACCGTCGGTGCGACACCGGCCGGCCGCGCCCCCCACCTACCCCCCCCCGCCGGCGCCGG
>JAEWCA010000476.1 GCA_023390875.1 Actinomycetes bacterium | reverse complement strand
GCCGACGCCCTCTGCTCGGCGTCCTCGACCCGCGCCGCGGCGGGCTCGTACCGGTACACCTCGAGGTGCGGGCGGGCGAGCACGTGGTACCGGACCCGCACCTGCCAGCGCCGCCGGGCCCACAGCGCAGCCCCGCTCGCGACGAGCAGCGCGGAGATCGACCCGACGCCGATCGACCAGCGGGCGCCGAACGTCTCGCCGATCCAGCCGACGATCGGCGAGCCGATGGGCGTCGCGCCGAGGAACACCATCATGTAGAGCGACATGACGCGTCCGCGGACGGCGGGGTCGGTGCTCATCTGGATGGTGGCGTTGGCGGCCGTCATCATGGTGAGCGACGCGAGCCCCACGGGGATGCACGCGACGGCGAAGGACACGTACGTCGGCATGAGCGCCATGACTCCGGTGGCGACGCCGAAGCCGAACGCGGCGCCGATGACGAGCCGGACCCGGGGCCGCTCGCGCCGGGCGGCGAGGAGCGCACCCGTGAGCGACCCGATCGCGAGGATCGAGCCGAGGATGCCGTACTCCCCGGCACCCTTGCCGAACTCGGTGCGCGCCATCATCGCGCTCGTGAGCTGGAAGTTGAGGCCGAACGTCGAGACCACGCCGACGACGACCATGATGACGAGGATGTCGCTGCGCCCGCGCACGTACCGGATGCCCTCGCGGAGCTGGCCCTTGGCCCGGGTCGTCGTCGGCATCGCGTGCAGCTCGGACGTCCGCATCCGCGTGAGCGACAGGATGGTCGCCGCGAACGTGACGGCGTTGATGAGGAACACCCACCCCGTGCCGACGGCGGCGATGAGCAGGCCCGCGACGCCGGGGCCGATGAGCCGGGCGGCGTTGAACGAGGCGCTGTTGAGGCCGACGGCGTTGGCGAGCTTGGCCCCGGGGACGAGCTCGGCGACGAACGTCTGGCGCACGGGCCCGTCGATCGCGGCGACGCAGCCGAGCAGCGCCGCGAACACGTACACGTGCCACAGCTCGGCCCGTCCGGACATGACGAGCGCACCGAGCCCGGCGGCGAGCAGGCCCATGCCGCCCTGCGTCGCGATGAGCAGCTTGCGGCGGTCGAGCCGGTCGGCGAGCAGCCCGGCCCACGGCGACAGGACGAGCACGGGCGCGAACTGCAGCGCCGTGGTGATGCCGACGGCGACGCCGGAGTTGTCGGTGAGCTGGGTGAGCACGAGCCAGTCCTGGGCGACGCGCTGCATCCAGGTGCCGACGTTGGCCACGAGGGCACCGGCGAACCAGAGCCGGTAGTTGCGGAACCTCAGGCTGTCGAACGTGCTCACGACTGGGCGATCCTCCGGAGGAGCTCGATGGCGTCGGTGAGGAGCCGCCGTTCGTCGGGGCTCATCTCCTGCAGGCGCTGGGTCAGCCAGGCGTCGCGACGCCGGCGGGTCTCGGTGACCTCGGCGACGCCGAGGTCGGTGAGGGTCACGACGACCTGCCGCCCGTCGGTGGGGTGCTCGGTCTTGCCGACGAGCCCCAGCTCGACGAGGCCGTTGACGGTGCGCGTCATGCTGGGCGGCTGGATGCGCTCGTGCTCGGCGAGCTGGCCGGGCGTGAGCGGACCCTTCTTGGTGAGCCAGAGCAGCACGTTGTACTGGGGGTCCGTGAGGCCGGCGGCGCCGCGCTCCTGCCGGATGCGGCGGGCGGCCTGGCCGAGGGCCACGCGGAGCTCTCCGGCGAGGGCGTTGGTCGGGGGCATCTGCTTAGCGTAACTCATTACCTTGCGTAACGACAGGCGGATGCCGATGCTTCCCGCGGCCGGGGGCGGCCGGCCTAGGGCTGGCTGGTCGCGGACGCCTTCACGCGACGACGAGCGACCAGCCGCCCGACGAGCTCCCGGTCGTCGCGGGTCGCCCCGAGCCACAGGTAGAGCGCCAGGTAGACGACGACCCAGCCGAGCGAGCGGACGGCGATCTCCACGATGCCGTCCGCTGGCCACACGCGCGCCAGGACCACCCCGACGACCACGGCGGGCACGCCCGTGCCGAACGAGCGGACCGCGTTCTCGCGGAAGAACGCACCCCACCCCAGCTGCAGCCGGCGCAGCGCGATGCCCGTGTACACGGGCTCCAGCACCACGACCGGCGTCGCGATCGCGATCGCCGTCCCGATCACCCCGAGCGGCGGCGTGAGGACGATCCCCAGCGCGATGCTCGAGAGCGCCCAGGCGACGTGCAGGCGCGCGTACGAGCGGACGCTGCCCTGCCCGGCGAGGATCGGCAGCGCGACGAGGTGGTTGTTGTTGGCGAGGAGCGAGATCACCAGGATCGTCGCGACGGTCGCCGAGTCCTCCCAGCCCGCGCCGAGCCACCACGCCAGGAACGCCTGCCCGAACGCGATGACCGGCCCCGCGATGCACAGCGCGAGCACGTTCGCGCGGCGCGACGCCGACAGGTACAGCCGCTTGAGCGCGACGTCGTCCCCCCGCACGAACGCCGTGGTCGCGTGCGGGAGGACCGCGGTGCCGAGCGCGTTGGTGACGTCCTTGCACAGCCGGTAGATGCGGAAGCCGGCGGCGAAGACCGCCACCGCGGCGATCGGCAGCAGCGTCGACACCAGCACCGTGCCCGTCTGCATGATGACGGTGCCGGACAGGCCCACGACCAGCAGGTCGACGGTGAGCCGCGACATGACGCGCAGCCGGGCGAGGCTGGCCTCCCGCGGCCGGCTCCGGGTGTCCGGCAGCGCGTGACGACGCACCAGCCACAGCGTCAGGGTGGTGGCCAGCATGATCACCGTGTCCGACGCCGCGACCACGAGGATGTCCTGCGAGAGCTGGACCACGACGAGCGTGACGCCGAGGCGCAGCAGGATCGTCGTCACCGACGTGCCGTTCGCCAGGTCGAGCCGACCGCCGCCCGTGAGCACGAACCTGTTGAGCGTCGCGCCGCTCGCGGCCACCACCTGCACGGCCGCCAGCACCGCCAGGCCGCGCGCCGTGTCCTCGAGGCCGGGCGGGATGTCGACGAGCGGGCGCAGCACGACGTAGGCCAGCCCGACGATCCCGGCGCCGACGAGCCCGAGCGCGCTGAAGAACGCGGAGCTGGTCGCGACGACGGACCGCAGCGCGACGACGTCCTTGCGGGCGATCGCCTCCGCGACGTACCGCGACGTCGCACCGGCCATGCCGAGGTCCTGCGTCGCCAGGACGAGCATGGTGGAGGCCAGGATGTAGAGGCCGTACGCGTCGGTCCCGACCGCCGACACGACCACGGGGAACAGCAGGAACTGGCTGAGCGCCGTGACGAGCTGCGTCGCGTAGGTCGTCGCGATGTTGCGGCCGAGCGACGGGCGCGCCGCCGTCGCGGACCTCACGGACGCTCCCGGGCGAGCCGCACGAGGTCGGCACCCTCGGACCCCACCCGGGCGGCGGCCTGCTGCGCCCGCTCGTGAGCCAGGCGCCCGCGCGCCTCCCGGTCGGCCCAGGCGGCCGCGACCAGGCCGCGGAGCCGGTCGTCGCCGAGGTCGTCGATCGCGAGCCACCAGTCGTCGAGCCCCAGCTCCTCGAGGATGCCGGCCGTCTTCGGCTGGTACGCGACGGCCACCACCGGGGTGCCGGCGGCCATGGCCAGGATGTTCGCGTGCATCCGGGTGCCCACCAGGAGGTCCAGCCGCGCGTAGAGCAGGCTCAGGTCCGACGGCGAGACGCCCGGGTCGACGAGCACGTGCGGGACGCCGGCGCGTGCGAGCTCGCCGGCGAGCGTGCCGCTCACGGGTGCGTCCATCGACGTCTGGGGCACCACCACGACCGCGACGCCCTCGCGCGCGTGCAGGTCCGCGAGCGCGTCGACCATCGCACCCAGGTACGACCGCATGTCGCCCGCCGGGTCCGACGAGCCGGGGAACGAGTGCTCGCGGACGGAGACGCCGACCAGGCCGGCGTGGTCGGCGCCGAGCTTCTCGACGCGCTCGAGCTCGGTGGCGCCGAGCGCCGACGCAGGACCGGGGCGGAACGTGAAGGCGAGGTCCGGCATCGCCCGGATGCGGGACGGCTCGACGCCCAGCTCGCGCAGGACGGCGACGCTGCGCGCCTCCCGGACGAGCACGAGGCGGGGCAGCCGGAAGAACCGGCGGGCCGCGACGGCGTTGAGCCCCGCGAACGGGCCGACCGAGCAGGGCCCGAGGACGAGCGGGCACCCGAGGGCGTCGACGAGCACGAGCGTCGGGACGTGGAACAGCCACGTGTCGTCCGCCTCCCGCGGGGCCATCAGGTAGCCGCCCGGGACCGTCACGGTGAGGTGCGCCGACGCGATGGTGTCCGCGAGCCGCCCGACCTTGGCGGGGGCGATCCCCTTGGCCAGCGCCGGCCACCGCAGGTAGAGGGCCGCCCACACCCGCACGACCACCTCGACCACGCGCGTGGACAGCACGCGGAACACGGTGAGGGCGCGGCGGAGGGTCGGCGTCGCACGGGCCACCCGCGCACTGCCGCGCGCGAGCACCGAGGTCGGGTCGACGAGCATCGGGAGGAACGGGACACCGAAGTGCTGCGCGTCGGACCCGGGCGTGTACGACGTCAGCGCGATGCCCGACGCACCCGCCGCCGACCGCAGCCACTCGATGTGCGACTGGACGAGGACGGCGTCCCCCTTGTTGCCCCACGTGTACGCGCCGGGCGCGAACACCCGCAGGCCGCACGTCTCGGTGCTCGTCATGCGGCGGACACCCCCGTCAGGGCCACCAGGTGCTCCTCGAGCGCCGTCACCGCGCGGTCCCACGTGTAGGCCCCGATCGCCTCGTGGCCCCGGGCCGCGAGCGCCGCGCGGGCGTCGACGTCGAGCACGAGGTCGACCAGCGCGGCGGCCATCGCGGCGCCGTCCCCGCGCGGGACGACCTTCGCCGTCCGGTCGGGCACGGCGTAGTCGAGGACGCCGGGGTTGTCGGCCGCGACGACCGCGGCACCGCAGGCCATCGCCTCCGCCGGCGGCAGCGGCCAGCCCTCCGCGAGGCTCGGGTGCAGGTAGACGGCGAGCTCGTTGAAGTAGTCGACGAGGGCGTCCCCGTCGAGGTGCTCGCGGTACTCGACCCACGCGGGCAGGTCGTCCGGCCGCGGCCACCGGCCGTACAGGCAGGGGGCGAGCCCGGGCACCCGCTCGCGCGCCTCGTGCAGCGCCCGGATCCCCACGTCCGTCGCCTTCCACGTGGCGGGGTGCACCAGCATCCCGACCCGCTGCGGGTCGCGCGCGTCGATCGGGACGCGGACGCGGAACCGGTCCAGGTCGATCCCGTTCGGCACGTACGCCGCCCCGCCACCGGGGTCCAGCTCGTCGGCGAGGTCCCGCAGCCACCGGGCGATGACGATCTTCGACAGCGGCAGGCGCCAGGTGGCGTCGACGCGGTCCGCGGGTCCGTTCCACGTCTCGTGGTGCTGGATCAGGTACGCGCCCGCGCCGGCCCGACGCGGGCGGTCCGCGACGTACGGGGCGGTGTGCCACGCGGTCGCGACGGTCACGTCGGCGGCCGGCAGGTCTCGGGGGTCGTCGCCGTGCGGCGTGAGGACCCGGACCGTCTCCGGGAGGTCGAACCACGGGATCGCCGTGCCGTGGCGCCTGCGGTCCCAGCGCTGACCGAGCGCCCCGCGGTCGACGTACCGGCGCCAGCCGCGGACCTGCAGGCCGGGCGACGGCATCACGAGCGTCACGTCGTGCCCGCGCGCCGCGAGCCGGGAGGCGTACTCCAGGACCACGCGGTACCCGCCGGACACGGTCCTGCGGTACGCGGGCAGCACCAGCGTGATGGCCATCGTCATCCCGTGCACCTCTCGCCGGCCGTCATGAGGGACCGCTGCCCATCGCGTCACGGCACGCGACCGCGAACGTGTCACGCACCCGTTCGAGGGCGAACCGGCTGAGGGCGAGCTCGCGCGCCCGCTCCCCGAGCCGGGTGCGCACGGGCCGCTCCCGCACGCTCACCAGCGCCCGCGCCAACGCACCGACCGACCCCGGCCGCACCAGCACGCCGGCGTCGCCGACGGCCCACCGCGTGGCGGGCAGGTCGGACACGACGACCGTCCGGCCCAGCATCATCCCGTCGACGAGCTTCACGGGGAGCTGGGCGCGGGAGTACACCGTGGGCCTCGACGGCAGCGCGACGATGTCCGCGGTGCCTGCGACGTCGAGGCCCCGGTCGAAGGTCGTCGTGCCGATCCACTGCTCCCACGGCTTCGGGTCCGGCGGCGGCACGTCCGTCACGACCAGCCGGAACCCGTGGTCCTGGGTCCGGGCGACGGCCGCGCGCAGCACGTCGAGCCCCTTGTGCGGCTTGTCGGTGCCGACGAACGCGATGGTCGGCGCGTCCTCGCGCTGCCCCGCGCGGAGCCCGGGGTCCTCACGGACGTGCGGCACGACGGTGGAGCGCCAGCGCCCCGCGAGCGTCGGGTTGCTCGCGATGGTCGGGGTGCGCAGCGCCGCCGAACGCAGTTGCTTGAGCTCGGCGACCCGCTCCCGGCGCCAGATCGCGCGGGCCGCACGTCGGACGGGGTCGCCCCACGAGAGCTGGTGCTCGATGTCGGGGTCGTCGATGTCGAGGAGCAGCGGCCGGCGCGTGACCCGGCTCAGCTCGAGCGCCACGCCGAACGACTCCGGCAGCGGCTTCGCCGCGATCACCAGGTCGGCGGGCCGGACCGTCTCGAGCATCGACCCGAACGACCTGTCGCCCGCGACGTCGCAGTCCTGCGCGAACGCCGTCCCGGCCAGCGGCGCCCACAGCGCGTCGCCCTGCGGCGACAGCACCGACACGTCCCACCCGAGCGACCGGCACAGGAGCCACAGGCAGTAGGCCCGCCCCAGCGAGTTGCTGCGGAAGTTGGAGGTCAGGATCACGACGTTCACCGGTGGTACTCCTGCAGCGTGACACCGACCGCGCCGAGCGTGCGCCCGGCGCCGATCATCGCCGTGCGCACCCCGCGCGCCCGCCGGTCCAGGTCGCGGCTCACGACGCCCGCGCCCGCGAGCAGGACGCCCACGGCCATGCGGGCGACACCGTCCGCGGACCCCACGAGCCGCGCACCGGTCCGCCGGACCGGGCCGTCCGCGAGCACGACCGACGTCCGGCTC
>JAEWCA010000472.1 GCA_023390875.1 Actinomycetes bacterium | reverse complement strand
CCCGCCCGCCGCCCCCCCCCCCCCCGGGCCCGCGGGTCCGCGTCGAGCACGAAGCGCAGCAGCGCGGTCAGCGTGAGGCCGTCCCGGACGGCGCCGTCGCGGAGCAGCCGGCGCACCTCGTCGAGCGGCACCCACTCGACCCGTTCGGACTCGGACGAGTCCACGGGGTCGGCCACGCGTGCGGCGCCGTCCGCGACGAACGCGTGGAACGTCAGGTCGGTCGTGCCCTGCGCGGCGTGGTAGCTCACCAGCGGTCGCAGGGGTCCGGGCCGCCAGCCCGTCTCCTCCAGGACCTCGCGAGCGGCCGCGTCGACGGCCGACTCACCCGGCTCGACCCTGCCGGCCGGCACCTCCCAGCCCCACGTGTCGGTGATGAACCGGTGCCGCCACAGCAGCAGCACGCCGCGGGCCGGGTCGTGCACCACGGCGCCCGCGGCCGCGGCCGGCATCCGCAGCACGTGGTGGTCGATCCGGCCGTGCCCCGGCACGTCGACGTCGACGAGCGTGACCCGCATCCACGGGCTGTCGTACACGGTCGTCTCCCCGAACGTCTCCCAGCGCATGCCCGAAGGCTAGGACGTCGCGGACGGGTCGCGGCGCACGGGTGGCATGATCCTCGTGTGCTGCGCTGGAACGACCTCGCCGACGTGCCGTCGGACTTCGGCCCCTCGGTGGTGACCCTCGGCAACTTCGACGGGGTGCACCGCGGGCACGTCAGCGTGCTCACCCGCATGTGCGCGGACGCCCGGGTCGCGGGCGCCCGCTCCGTCGCGGTGACGTTCAGCCCGCACCCGCTGCAGGTGCACCGGCCCGACACCGCGCCGCCGCTGCTGACCGGCGACGAGGACCGGCTCGAGCTGCTCGGTCTGACGGGCCTCGACGCGGTGCTCATGCTGGAGTACACGCTCGAGTTCGCCCGGCAGACGCCCGAGGAGTTCGTGCAGCGGTACCTGGTCGACGGGCTGCGCGCGCGGACCGTCGTGGTCGGGCGCGACGTCCGGTTCGGCTGGGGGAACTCCGGCGACCTCGGCACGATGGTGGAGCTGGGCCGCCGGTACGGGTTCGACGTCGAGGTGATCGAGGACGTCGCGCCGGCCACGGCCGCCGACCCGGGCAGCGCCGAGGACCAGGCCGCCGACCCGCTGCGTCGCCGCTGGTCGTCGACCTGGGTGCGCGAGCTGCTCGACGCGGGCGACGTGGTGCAGGCGGCGCGCGTGCTCGGCCGGCCGCACCGCGTGCGGGGCACCGTCGTCCACGGGGACGCGCGCGGTCGCGAGCTCGGCTTCCCGACGGCGAACCTCGGGGCGGACCTCACGGGCATGGTGCCGGCCGACGGCGTGTACGCGGGGTGGCTGCGCCGCACGCGGGACGCCGACGGCACGCCCGTGCGCGTCGGCGACCCGGACAGCGTGCTCCCGGCCGCGGTGTCCATCGGCACGAACCCCACGTTCGACGGGCAGGAGCGCCGCGTCGAGGCCTACGTGCTGGACCGCACCGACCTCGACCTGTACGACCAGCAGGTGGTGCTCGAGCTCGTCGAGCGGCTCCGCCCGACGCTGCGGTTCGACTCCGTCGACGAGCTGCTGGTGCGCATGCACGAGGACGTCGAGCGCGTTCGCGAGGTGCTCGACGGGGTCGCCGGCTCACCGTCGTCCGAGGCCGTGCACGAGGGCGATGCGGGTGGAGCGCCCGCCGCCTGATAGTCTGTGGTCGCCGTACGAACGGCCGCGGACAGAGAGAGCCCGGGTGGACATGCCCCGGAGCACCGCGCAACGAGACAACCTGGAGAACCGTGCCGCTCGACAGTGCCGTGAAGAAGTCCATCATGACCGAGTACGCCACCCACGAGGGTGACACCGGTTCGCCGGAGGTCCAGATCGCGATGCTCACGCAGCGCATCAAGGACCTCACGGAGCACCTCAAGACCCACAAGCACGACCACCACAGCCGTCGCGGCCTGCTGCTGCTCGTCGGCCAGCGTCGTCGCCTGCTGGGCTACCTGCAGAAGGTCGACATCAACCGCTACCGCAGCCTCATCGAGCGGCTCGGCCTGCGCCGCTGATCATCCGGACCAGCCCGGCCCCGACGCCGGGTCCGGGCTGGTTCCGCGTGGAGCCCGCTGACGGGCCCACGCACACCAGCTGAAACACCGCACCATCGCACCATCCACCGCGCCGACCCGCTCGTCCGGTCCTCGGTAGTGGCCTCCGGAACCGTCAAGGTCCGGGGGTCTCGATCGAAGACCGCCGCGGCCGGCCGGCGCCTTCGAGGACAAGGAGGGCACCCGTGGAGGGTCCCGAGATCCAGTTCGCCGAGGCCGTGATCGACAACGGTCGCTTCGGCACCCGCACCGTCCGCTTCGAGACCGGCCGTCTGGCCAAGCAGGCCGCGGGTTCCGCCGCCGCCTACCTCGACGGCGACACCATGCTGCTGGCGGCCACGACGGCCGGCAAGCACCCCAAGGACCAGTTCGACTTCTTCCCGCTGACGATCGACGTCGAGGAGCGGCAGTACGCCGCCGGCAAGATCCCGGGCTCGTTCTTCCGCCGCGAGGGTCGCCCGTCGACCGAGGCGATCCTGGCCTGCCGCCTGATCGACCGCCCGCTGCGCCCGCTGTTCGTCAAGGGTCTGCGCAACGAGGTCCAGGTCGTCATCACGGTCCTGGCGATCCACCCGGACGACGCGTACGACACGCTCGCGATCAACGCGGCCTCGCTGTCGACGCAGCTCTCCGGCCTGCCGTTCTCCGGCCCGGTCGGTGGCGTGCGCATCGCGCTCGTCGACGGCCAGTGGGTCGCGTTCCCGCGCTACTCCGAGCGTGAGCGCGCCACGTTCGACATGGTCGTCGCCGGCCGTGTCGTGGGCGACGACGTCGCGATCGCGATGATCGAGGCCGAGGCGCCCGAGAAGTCCTGGAACATCATCCAGAACGAGGGCGGTGTCGCGCCGACCGAGGAGGTCGTCGCGCAGGGCCTCGAGGCGGCCAAGCCGTTCATCAAGGTGCTCGTCGAGGCGCAGCAGGAGCTCGCGGCGAAGGCCGCGAAGGAGACGCAGACGTTCCCGACGTTCCCGGACTACCAGTCCGACGCGTACGAGGCCGTCGAGGCCGCGTCGACCGCGCCGCTCGGCGAGGCGCTGAGCATCGCGGACAAGCAGACGCGCGAGAACCGCCTCGACGAGATCAAGGCGGAGGTCGTCGCCCAGCTCGCCGGGCAGTTCGAGGGTCGCGAGAAGGAGCTGTCGGCCGCGTACCGCTCGGTGCAGAAGAAGCTCATCCGCCAGCGCATCCTCACGGACGGCTTCCGGATCGACGGTCGTGGCCTGCGGGACATCCGCACGCTGTCGGCCGAGGTCGAGGTGCTGCCCCGCGTGCACGGCTCGGCGCTGTTCGAGCGCGGCGAGACCCAGATCCTGGGTGTCACCACGCTGAACATGCTCCGCATGGAGCAGCAGCTCGACACGCTCTCCCCGGAGACGCGCAAGCGCTACATGCACAACTACAACTTCCCGCCGTACTCGACCGGTGAGACGGGCCGCGTGGGCTCGCCGAAGCGGCGCGAGATCGGCCACGGCGCGCTCGCCGAGCGGGCGCTCATGCCCGTGCTGCCGAGCCGCGAGGAGTTCCCCTACGCGATCCGCCAGGTGTCCGAGGCGCTCGGCTCCAACGGCTCGACGTCGATGGGCTCGGTCTGCGCGTCCACGCTGTCGCTGCTCAACGCCGGTGTCCCGCTGCGTGCGCCCGTCGCGGGCATCGCGATGGGCCTCGTGTCGGACACGGTCGACGGCGAGACGAAGTACGCCGCGCTCACCGACATCCTCGGTGCCGAGGACGCGTTCGGTGACATGGCCTTCAAGGTCGCCGGCACGCGCGAGTTCGTGACGGCCATCCAGCTCGACACCAAGCTCGACGGCATCCCCGCCTCGGTGCTCGGCGGCGCGCTCACGCAGGCCAAGGAGGCGCGTCTCGCGATCCTCGACGTCATCGCCGAGGCGATCGACGTCCCGGACGAGATGAGCCCGTTCGCCCCGCGCGTCATCACGGTGAAGGTGCCGGTCGACAAGATCGGCGAGGTCATCGGCCCCAAGGGCAAGATGATCAACCAGATCCAGGAGGAGACCGGCGCCGACATCTCCATCGAGGACGACGGCACGGTCTACATCGGCGCCACCGACGGTCCGTCGGCGGAGGCCGCGCGGGCGGCGATCAACGCGATCGCCAACCCGCACATGCCCGAGGTGGGCGAGCGCTTCGTGGGCACGGTCGTCAAGACCACGACGTTCGGCGCGTTCGTCTCGCTCTCGCCGGGCAAGGACGGTCTGCTCCACATCTCGCAGATCCGCAAGCTCGTGGGCGGCAAGCGCGTGGAGAACGTCGAGGACGTCCTCTCGATCGGCCAGAAGGTCCAGGTCGAGATCGGCGAGATCGACCCGCGCGGCAAGCTGTCGCTGCACGCGGTCATCGACGAGGGTGCCGAGGGCGGCGAGCCCGCCGCCGAGGCCCCCGCGTCCGTCGACGCCTGACGTGCCGCTGGACCTGCCGCTCGTGCGCCCGGGCTTCCCGGGCGCCGAGCAGGCCGTCGGGCAGGACGGTGACGCCCTCGTGCGTCGCTCCGTCCTGCCCGGCGGGGTCCGGGTGCTCACCGAGAGCATGCCCGGCCTGCGCTCCGCGACCGTCGGCGCGTGGGTGGGGGTCGGCTCACGCGACGAGTCCGACGGCCACCACGGCTCGACGCACTTCCTCGAGCACCTGCTGTTCAAGGGCACCGCGCGACGCACCGCGATGGACATCGCGGAGGCGTTCGACGCCGTCGGTGGTGAGGCGAACGCCGCCACCGGCAAGGAGCACACCTGCTACTACGCACGCGTGCTCGACACCGACCTCCCGATGGCGGTCGACGTCATCGCGGACATGGTGACGTCCGCGCGCCTCGACACGGACGAGCTCGAGACCGAGCGCGGCGTGATCCTCGAAGAGCTCGCGATGAACGACGACGACCCGAGCGACGTCGTGCACGAGCAGTTCACGGCCGTGGTGCTCGGCGAGCACCCGCTGGGCCGGCCCATCGGTGGCACGCCCGAGACGATCCGCGCGGTGCCGCGTGACGCCGTCTGGCAGCACTACCGGTGGCACTACAAGCCGTCGACGCTCGTCGTGACCGCGGCCGGTGGTGTCGACCACGACACGCTGTGCGCGCAGGTCGCCGAGGCGCTGACCACGGGCGGCTGGGACCTCGACGGCGCGCAGGAGCCGACCGGGCGTCGCCTCCCGACGAGCGCGGCGGCCCTCGCGGGCACGTCCGGGCTGCCCGCCCAGGGCGTCGAGACGACGATCCGCCGGCACACCGAGCAGGCGAACGTCATCGTCGGCGGCACGGCCCTCACCGCGACCGACCCCCGGCGGTTCACGCTGTCGGTCCTCAACGCGGTGCTCGGCGGCGGCATGTCGTCGCGGCTGTTCCAGGAGATCCGCGAGAAGCGGGGCCTGGCGTACTCGACGTACTCGTTCGCGTCCGGCCACGCCGACACGGGCATCTTCGGCCTGTACGCGGGCTGCACGCCCGGCAAGGTCGACGAGGTCGTCGCGCTCATGGTCGCGGAGTGGGAGCGCCTCGCGGACAGCCCCATCACGCAGGCGGAGCTCGACCGCTCGCTCGGTCAGCTCGCGGGTGGGCTCGTGCTCGGCATGGAGGACACCGGTTCGCGCATGAGCCGGCTCGGCAAGGCCGAGCTGGTGCACGGCGAGCTGCTCAGCGTCGACGAGTCCCTCGACCGCATCCGTGCGGTCACGGCGGCCGACGTGCAAGAGCTGGCCGCCGAGCTGGCGTCCCGTCCGCGGTCAGTGGTGCGCGTCGGCCCGTTCGGGGACTGAGGGCAGCACCGGCGCGGGCGGTGGCTCCTCGAGCCGGGTGAGCCACGTCGCCATCGGGTGGACGCACGCCGCGAGCGCGATCGCGATCGTGCCCAGGGCCGCGCTGGCGAGCAGGGCGTCGGG
>JAEWCA010000455.1 GCA_023390875.1 Actinomycetes bacterium | reverse complement strand
GTTCCAGGCGGGCGACCTGGCGGGCCTGCGCCGGGTCGGCGCGGCTGCGGGCTGCTTCTGACCCGACGCACGACGCCCGCCTCCTCGGGCCGCTGACCAGGGGTTCTGCGGCGGTGCGCCGCGCTCGTCCCCCGCGCGCTCCGACGACCCCGGGGGACACTCCCGACAACCCCGGCGCGCACCCGCGCGCGGCCCGGAATCCGTTCGTGTGAATCACCCTGGACAGTTGGCTTGGACGTTTGACCAGAAGCCGTTCCGTGCCCCACACTCGTACTCGACGGTGCGCATCGCCTGCCCCCTGCGCGGTGCGCACCGTTTCTACGTCCGAGAGCGGGACGGGTCCTCGAGGCCCGTCCCGCTCTTGCGTTGTCGGGGTCCGTCGGGCGGACGGCCGCCGGGGTGCGCGTCGCCGCCGGCGGCCGCAGCGCCGCACCATCACCCGTTCCCACACCGGTTCCCACGCCCGTCGCGCACCCGCGGGGGAGACTCGCCGTCGCGGCTCGCCGACGCCCGCACGGCACGTCCGGGCGAACCTCGCCGCACCCGGCGCGCCACGTGCGCACGCCCCCGAGCGTCCCGTTACCGTTCGCAGGGTGACCGTCCCCGCGCGCACCCCCGGCACGGGAACCGACCCGGCTCCCGCGACCGAAGCGACCACGATGACCGACCCGACCGACGGCGAGCGGGTGGTGTCGCTCGTCGCGCCCCCGTCCTCGTCGGAGATCCTCGAGGGGGCGATCGCCGCCTGGCGCGCCGCGCTCGTCGAGGCCGCCGGCGGGTCGACGCTCGTGGACGTCGAGCTGCTCGGTGAGGCCGCGCTCGACCTCACGGCCGCGCACCCGTCGGGCATGGCGCAGCTGTTCGCGGGTCGCGCGACGCGGCTGTCGAACCTGGTCCGCGAGGGCGCCGCGCTGTCGACCGCCCGCCGCCGCGCCCGTGCGGTCGGGGCCCGCGCGGCCGTCTACGCGCACCGGTACGGCATCGCCCCGACGTCGCTGGCGATCGGCGTCGCCACGTGGACCGAGCGGACCACGCCGTTCGTCGCGGCCGACGACATGGCCGCGCTCGCGTCGGTCACCCGGCAGGCGCCGCGTCCCGACGAGGCCGACGCGGGACGCCCCGCCCCCCGCACCGTCCGTGCCCCCGTGCTGCTGCGGCCCGTGACCCTGCGCGCCCGCGGCACCGGCGAGGCGGACTACGAGCTCGCTCTCGAGCCGTCGCTCGAGGTCAACCCGGTGCTCGCACGCGCGCTGCGCAGCCGGGGTGCGCTGCTCGACCCCGGCGCGGTCGCGCGCGGTGCGTTCACCGGGTCCGGCTTCGACCCGCGGGCCGCCCTGCAGCGGCTCGCGTCGCTCGGCGAGGCCGTGCTCGAGGACTTCACGCTGACCGAGCGGGTCGTCGTGGGGACGTTCGTGCACCCCGGTCAGGTGCTGGTCGACGACCTCGACAACCTCACCGGCACGCTCGGGCACCACGAGCTCGTCGCGGCGCTCGCGGGCGTCGACGAGCAGCGCGAACGCCTGCGCCGTCGGCTGCCGCCGCCCGTCACGGGCGACCGGGACCCGGGCGTCGAGCGCGGCGTCGGCGACCTCGACCCCGCCCAGCAGCACGTGCTCGACGTGCTGTCGACCGGCACGCACCTGTTCGTCGACGCCCCCGCCGGCTCCGACGTGACCGGCACGCTCGCCGCGGTCGTGGCCGACGCAGCGGCGTCCGGCCGGACGGTCCTGTACGTGCCCGGGCACCGGCGCGCCGCGACGGCCCTGTCGGACCGGCTCTCCCAGCTCGGGCTCGGCGACCTGCTGCTCGACGTCGCCCCGGAGGCGGGGTGGCGGACGGCCGCGTCGCGGCGGCTGCTCGGCGCGATGACGCTCGAGGCGCCGCTGATCGACGTCGACGGCGTGCACACGCTGCGCGCCCGGCTCGTCGCGAGCCGCGAGCGCCTGCGCGGCTACGTCGACTCGCTGCACGTCCCGCGCGAGCCGTGGGGCGTGTCGGCGTACGACGCCCTCCAGCAGCTCGCCCGGCTGACGTCGGCCCGTCCGGCGCCCCGGACCACGGTCCGCCTCGACCCCGACGTCGCCCGCGTGCTCGACGAGGAGCGGCGCGCCGAGCTCGCCGCGGACCTCGTCAAGGTCGGGGAGCTCGGCGCGTTCAAGGTCCGCCCGACGGACACCCCCTGGTACGGCGCCGACCTGCGCACCCCCGCCGACGCCGACGTGGTGGTCCACCGGCTTCACCGGCTGCTCGACGGCGCGCTGCCGGCCCTCGTGGAGCGGACCGCGCAGGTCGCGGCCGAGACAGGTCTGACGCAGGCCACGTCGCTCGCGACGTGGGTCGAGCAGCTGCGCATGCTCGACGGCGTCCGCGGCGCGCTCGACGACTTCCTGCCCATCGTCTTCGAGCGGACCGCCGCCGACCTGGTCGCCGCGACCGCGACCCCGCAGTGGCGCGAGGAGCGCGGCGTCGCGATGGGCTACTGGCTGCGTCGTCGGCTGCGCAAGCAGGCCAAGGACATGGTCCGGCCCGGGCGTCCCGTCGCCGACCTGCACGCGGCGCTCCTCGAGGTCCAGGCGCAGCGCGAGGTGTGGCAGGCGCACTGCCCGGCCGGCGGCTGGCCGCGGCTGCCCGACGCGCTCGAGCAGATCGAGGAGGAGCAGCAGGCGCTGAGCCTCGACGTCGCGGCGCTCGAGGAGGTGCTCGCGACGACCCCCGGGGGAGCCGGCCTGGCCGCGCTGCCGTTCGACGCGCTCATCGAGCGGCTGACCCGGCTGCGCGCCGACACGAGCGCGCTCGAGACGCTGCCCGCCCGCACCGGTCTGCTGCACCGCCTGCGCGCCGCGGGTCTCGGTGCGCTGCTCGACGACCTCGCGACCCGCCGCGTCGACCCCGCGATCGGCCCCGCCGAGCTCGACCTCGCGTGGTGGAGCACCGTCATCGAGCAGATCCTCACGGCCGACCCGTCGCTCACCGGGTACGACGGGACCGCGCTCGGCGGCCTGTCCGCGCAGTACGCGGCGCTCGACCGGCAGCACGTCGCGTCCCTGTCCGGGCCGGTGCTCACGGCCGTCGTCGGGCACGTGTCCGCGACGCTGCGCGAGCACCGCGAGCAGGCCGAGTCCCTGTTCGCCGAGCTCGTCGAGGAGCGGCTCACGTCGCTGCGGGACACGTTCGCCCGGCACCCCGACGTCGCCCGGCGGCTCCGTCCCGTCATCGCCGCGAGCCCCATGCTCGTGCCGCAGGTGCTGCCCGCGACCCGGACCGTCGACCTCGTCGTCCTCGACTCCGCGGGCCACCTGTCCGTCGAGATGGCGCTCGCCGCCATCGCGCGCGGCCGGCAGGTCGTGGTGGTCGGCGACGCCCGGTGCGCGTCCGGCACCGCCGTCCAGGACCTCGCCGAGATCCTTCCCACCGTCGCGCTGCACGCCGGCGCGTCCCGCCGCGACCCGTACCTCACGGCGTTCCTCGCCGCGCACGGCTACGCCGGGGTGCTCGTCCCGACACCCCTGCCGCAGAACACGCCGCTCGTGCGGCTCGACGTCGTCGACGGCACCGGCATGCCCGACGCGTCCGGCGCCGTCGCGTCGACCCGCACCGAGGTCGAGCACGTCGTCGAGCTCGTCCTGCACCACGCCCTCACGCACCCGGACGAGTCGCTCGCGGTCGTGACGCCGTCGCCCGCGCACGCCGAGGCCGTGCGCGAGGCCGTGCTGTCCGAGGTCCGCGGCAACCCGGCGCTCGCCGCGTTCTTCGACTCCGGCCGGTCCGAGCCGTTCGCCGTCACCGACCTCGCCGGGGTCTCCGGGCTGCGCCGCGAGGCGATCATCCTGTCGCTGGGCTACGGGCGGACCCCGCACCGTCGCGTGCTGCACACGTTCGGCCCGATCAACGAGCCCGGCGGCGACGCCCTGCTGCTCGACGCGCTCGGGTCCAGCCGGCACCGGCTCGTCGTCGTCGCGTGCTTCGGCGCCGACGACCTCGACCCCGAGCGGATGCGCGGCGCCGGCCCCCGGCTGCTGCGGGACCTGCTCGACTTCGCCGCCCGGCGCGGAGCCGGTGAGACCGGCGAGGACCTGGTCACGGTCGCAGCCGACGACCAGGCCGACGCAGCCGACGCACGGACCGCGACCGGTGCGACCCCGGCCGTCGGGACCCGGACCGGTGCGACCCCGGCCGTCGGGACCCGTACCGGTGCGACCCCGGC
>JAEWCA010000578.1 GCA_023390875.1 Actinomycetes bacterium | reverse complement strand
GTCGTGCTGGCACCCGACGGGCGCCCGGCGGCGTACGTCGACCGTGCCGCCGCCGCGTCCGTCCCTGCGGAGGCGGCGGGGACCACACCGGTGACCGCCGTCGTGGTGCCGCTGCCGGTGGGCGCCGTGGTGGACGCCGCCCTCACCGGCTCGGCCCTCGTCGCAGCCGTCGGGCAGGCGACGCGGCTCGCCCCCGTCGTCGCGGCCACGGTCGACGGGCGGGTCGTCGGCCTCATCCGCGCGACCGACGTGATCGCCGCCATCCGTCGGTAGTCGCCTGGCGCGGGACCGCCGTCCGGCGCACGCCGCCGCCGTCCTGCCGCGGCCGGACGGGCGGGCGCCGCCGGACTCCTAGACTCGTGGCCCGTGACCACCGACTCCCAGCCCGCCGGCGCCGCTCAGCGGCGCGGTCCCTTCCGCACGGGTGACCGCGTGCAGCTCACCGACCCGCGCGGGCGGCTGCACACGATCACGCTCGCGCCCGGCGGGACGTTCCACACGCACCGCGGCTACTTCACGCACGACGACCTCATCGGGGCGCCCGAGGGCTCGGTGGTCCGGAACACCGCGGGCATCGAGTACCTCGCGGTGCGGCCCCTGCTCGCCGACTACGTGCTGTCGATGCCGCGCGGCGCGGCGGTCGTCTACCCGAAGGACGCGGGCCAGATCGTCGCGATGGCCGACATCTACCCGGGCGCGCGGGTCATCGAGGCGGGCGTCGGCTCGGGTGCGCTGACCATGTCGCTGCTGCGCGCCGTGGGCGACGGCGGGTCGCTGCACTCCATCGAGCGGCGCGAGGACTTCGCGGCGATCGCGCGCGGCAACGTCGAGGGCTTCTTCGGCGGTCCCCACCCGGCGTGGACCCTGTCGGTCGGCGACCTCGCGGACGTCCTGCCGGTCGTCGCCGAGCCCGGGTCGGTCGACCGCGTCGTGCTCGACATGCTGGCGCCGTGGGAGAACCTCGACGTCGCCGCGCAGGCGCTCGCGCCCGGCGGCGTCCTCATCGCGTACGTCGCGACGACCACGCAGCTGTCGCGGCTCGCCGAGGACGTCCGCACGGACGGCCGGTACACCGAGCCGGAGGCCTGGGAGTCGATGGTGCGCGGCTGGCACCTCGAGGGCCTCGCGGTGCGACCGCAGCACCGCATGATCGGGCACACGGGCTTCCTGCTGACCACGCGGCGGCTCGCCGACGGCGTCGAGGCACCGCTGCGCCGCCGTCGTCCGGCGAAGGGCGCGTACCCGGTCGGCGAGGACGGCGCGCCCGCGGCGGACCCCGAGCTCTGGTCGCCCGAGGCGATGGGGGAGCGGGCCGTGTCGGACAAGAAGCTGCGCCGCGCGCGCCGCGACGTCGGCCAGGCGCCCACCGACTGACGGCCCCGGCCCCGCTCGGACGTCTCGTCCCGCGGACCTCCGTCCGCACCGCGAGACGTTCCGGACACACCGCCCCTGTTCGCGCAGACCGGTTGACACTGGTGGTTAGGGTCGTCGGACCAGCAGGCACAGCGTCGTGCTCGGTGGGTCAGGACAGCTGGTCCGAGCAGCACCGGTACGACGCGGAACGGAGGCCGAGACGATGACCGACCCGAACGCCCCTGGACGTGACCTGCAGCGCGAGCTCGCGGTGCTCGCGGCGAAGAACGAGCGCCTCAGCGAGGCGCTGGTGGCCGCGCGAGAGCAGATCCTCGACCTCAAGCGCCAGGTCGACGACCTCGCCAAGCCGCCCGGCACGTACGCCACCTTCCTCGGCGCGCGCACCGACGGCAGCGTCGACGTCGTGTCGTCCGGCCGCAAGATGCACGTCGGCGCGAGCCCCGCGATCGACGTGCACCGGCTCAAGCCCGGCCAGGAGGTCATGCTCAACGAGGCGCTCACGGTCGTCGAGGCGGGCGGGTACGAGAAGGTCGGCGAGATCGTCACCGTCAAGGAGATGCTCGGCGAGGGTCGGGCGCTGGTGGTCGGACGGGGCGACGAGGAGCGGGTCGTCAGGTTCGCCGGGCAGGTGCTGGACGCGCCGGTGCGCATCGGCGACGCCCTGACCATCGACTCGCGCAGCGGCTTCGTGTTCGAGGTCATCCCGCGCGCCGAGGTCGAGGAGCTGGTGCTCGAAGAGGTGCCGGACATCGACTACGCCGACATCGGCGGCCTCGGGCCGCAGATCGAGGCGATCCGCGACGCGGTCGAGCTGCCGTTCCTGCACCCGGAGCTGTTCCGCGAGCACGGGCTCAAGCCGCCCAAGGGCGTGCTGCTGTACGGCCCTCCGGGCTGCGGCAAGACGCTCATCGCGAAGGCGGTGGCCCACTCGCTCGCCGCGACGGCGGCCGAGGCGCGCGGTGACGAGCTCACCGAGGCGCGCAGCTACTTCCTCAACGTCAAGGGCCCCGAGCTGCTCAACAAGTACGTCGGCGAGACCGAGCGGCACATCCGGCTGATCTTCGCCCGGGCCCGCGAGAAGGCGTCGCAGGGGCACCCGGTGGTCGTGTTCTTCGACGAGATGGAGTCGCTGTTCCGCACGCGCGGGACGGGCGTGTCGAGCGACGTCGAGACCACGATCGTGCCGCAGCTGCTGAGCGAGATCGACGGCGTCGAGCGGCTCGAGAACGTCATCGTGATCGGTGCCTCGAACCGCGAGGACATGATCGACCCCGCGATCCTGCGCCCCGGGCGTCTGGACGTGAAGATCAAGATCGAGCGGCCCGACGCCGAGGGTGCCCGCGAGATCTTCGGCAAGTACCTCACGTCCGACCTGCCCATCCACCCGGACGACATCGCCGAGCACGGCGGCTCCCCGGCGGAGGCCGTCGAGGCGATGATCACGCGCGTCGTCGAGCGCATGTACACCGAGAGCGAGGAGAACCGCTTCCTCGAGGTGACGTACGCGAGCGGCGACAAGGAGGTCCTCTACTTCAAGGACTTCAACTCGGGCGCGATGATCCAGAACGTCGTCGACCGGGCCAAGAAGTCGGCGATCAAGGACCTGCTCTCGACGGGTCAGCGCGGCATCCGGGTCGACCACCTGCTCACGGCGTGCGTCGACGAGTTCCGCGAGAACGAGGACCTGCCGAACACCACCAACCCGGACGACTGGGCCCGGATCTCCGGCAAGAAGGGTGAGCGGATCGTGTTCATCCGCACGATCGTCCAGGGCAAGAAGGGCACGGACGGCTCGCGGACCATCGAGACCGTCACCAGCACAGGTCAGTACCTCTGATCACGCGCCGGGCGCGTGCGGGTGCACGGTCACGGGACACCTAGGGTGGTCCCGTGACCGTGCGCCGCGTGATGGGGATCGAGACCGAGTACGGGATCCTCCAGCCCGGGCGGCCGCTGGCCAACCCGATGCTGCTGTCGAGCCACGTGGTCGCGGTGCACGCGGCCGCCCGCGAGGGCGCGCGCACCAAGGCGCGCTGGGACTACGACGACGAGGACCCGCTGCACGACGCGCGCGGCTTCCACCTGCAGCGCGCGTCCGCGCACCCGTCGCTGCTGACGGACGACCCGACGACGCCCGCACCGTCCGGCGACGGCCCGCAGGCTCTCCCTCGCGCCACCACCGAGGAGTACGAGGACCCGGGCGCCGCGAACGTCATCCTCACCAACGGCGCCCGGCTGTACGTCGACCACGCGCACCCCGAGTACTCGTCGCCCGAGGTCACGAACCCGCTCGACGCCGTGCGCTGGGACCGCGCCGGCGAGCTGGTCATGCTCGCGTCCGTGCGCGCGCTGGCCTCGACCGCCGCGCTGCCGGACGTCGCGCTGTACAAGAACAACGTCGACGGCAAGGGCGCTACGTACGGCACGCACGAGAACTACCTCGTCGAGCGCGCGGTGCCGTTCGGCGACCTCGCGTCGCGCCTCATCCCGTTCCTCGTCACGCGGCAGGTGTTCACGGGCGCGGGCCGGGTCGGCATCGGGCAGCGCGGCGAGCAGCCGGGGTTCCAGCTGTCGCAGCGGGCCGACTACATCGAGGCCGAGATCGGGCTCGAGACGACGCTGCGCCGTCCCATCGTCAACACGCGCGACGAACCGCACGCGGACCCCGACCGGTGGCGCCGGCTGCACGTCATCATCGGCGACGCGACGATGCTCGAGGTCGCGACGTACCTGCGTCTCGGCACGGCGTCGCTGGTGCTGTGGCTGATCGAGCGCGCGGTCGCCGAGGGCGGGGCCGGCGGCGCGCTGACCATGGTGGACCGGCTGGCGCTGCGCGACCCGGTGACGGCCGTGCACACCGTGAGCCACGACCTCACCCTGACGGCTCGCCTCGAGCTCACGGACGGGCGGCGGCTGACGGCGCTCGAGATCCAGCAGGAGTACCTGGCGGCGGTCCGCACGGCGCTCGACCACGTCGGCGGCGACCTCGACGAGCAGACGGCCGACGTGCTGTCGCGCTGGGAGTCCCTGCTCGGTGCTCTGGCGGTCGACCCGGCGTCGTGCGCCCGGCAGGTCGAGTGGCTCGCGAAGCTGCGCCTGCTCGACGGGATGCGGCGGCGCGACCGGCTCGCCTGGGACCACCCGCGTCTGGCCGCCGTCGACCTGCAGTGGTCGGACGTGCGCCCCGAGCGGGGCCTCTACCACCGGCTGGTGGCGGCGGGCGCGGTCGACCTGCTGGTGACGCCCGAGCAGGTGGACGACGCGGTCGCCCGGCCGCCGGCCGACACGCGTGCGTTCTTCCGGGGCGAGGTCGTGGCCCGGTACGGGGGTGAGATCTCGGCCGCGAGCTGGGACTCGGTCGTGTTCGACGTGCCCGGCGCGGCGACGTTGCAGCGCGTGCCCATGCGCGACCCCCTGCGCGGCACGCAGGCGCACGTCGGCGACCTGCTGGACCGGTGCCCGGACGCCGCGTCGCTGCTCGTCGCGCTCGGCTCCTGACGGCTCCGCCGCGCGGCGTCGACGGTTCGTCCGACCCCCTGCCGGTGGCCCGGGGTGTCCGGGTCGCGGGCACACGACCCGGATGCGTCGGAGGATGGGCCTAGGGTGGTGTCGAGAAGGATCGTCGGTGCACGGGGAGGTCTCCATGGCTGGTCAGGAACAGGTGCGGCCCCGCCGCGACGACGAGGAGCCGGTCGACGGCCCGGACACCCCGACCCCCGCGACGCCCTCCGCGCAGGCACGGGACGCCGAGGTGGACGCGCTGCTCGACGAGATCGACGACGTGCTCGAGTCGAACGCGGAGCAGTTCGTGCGCGGCTTCGTCCAGAAGGGCGGTCAGTGAGCGCCGATGACGCTGCCTGACACGTCCGCCTCAGGGCGGCTGCCGCACGCCTTCACCACACCAGGCTCGTCGTCGTTCGTCGACTTCCTCGCGGGGTACGCCCCGCACCTGCTGCCGGGCAACCGACCGCTGCCCGCCGCCGAGGTCGCCGCCCCGCACGGGACCACGATCGTGGCGCTCACGTTCGACGGCGGCATCGTCATGGCGGGCGACCGCCGGGCGACGATGGGTCCGATGATCGCGAGCCGCGAGATCGAGAAGGTCTTCCCGGCCGACGAGTACTCGGCCGTGGGCATCGCGGGCGCGGCCGGTCTTGCGGTCGAGCTCGTCCGGCTGTTCCAGCTCGAGCTCGAGCACTACGAGAAGATCGAGGGCAGCCTGCTGTCGCTCGACGGCAAGGCCAACCGGCTCGCGACCATGATCCGCGGCAACCTCGGCCTCGCGATGCAGGGCCTGGCCGTCGTGCCGCTGTTCGGCGGCTTCGACCTGGACCGCGGCGTCGGGCGCATCTTCTCGTACGACGTCACGGGCGGCCGGTACGAGGAGCACGACCACCACTCGGTCGGCTCGGGCTCGGTGTTCGCGCGCGGCTCGCTCAAGAAGCTGTGGCGTCCCGGTCTCGACGCGGCCGGTGCGGTGCGCGTCGCGGTCGAGGCGCTCGTCGACGCCGCGGACGACGACTCCGCGACGGGTGGGCCGGACACGGTCCGGCGGATCTGGCCGGTCGTCGCCACCGTGACCGCAGCCGGGTACCTGCGCGCGGGTGACGACGAGCTCGGCGCGGTCGTCGAGCGGGTCGAGCAGGAACGTCGCGAGGCCCACCGTGGGCGGGGAGGTGCCGCCCGATGAGCATGCCGTTCTACGTCGCGCCCGAGCAGCTCATGAAGGACCGGGCCGACTACGCCCGCAAGGGCATCGCCCGGGGCCGGTCCGTCGTGGTGCTGCAGTACGACGACGGGATCGCGTTCGCGACCGAGAACGCGTCGCGCGCGCTGCACAAGGTCTCCGAGATCTACGACCGCATCGCGTTCGCCGCGGTCGGCAAGTACAACGAGTTCGAGAACCTGCGCGTCGCGGGTGTGCGGTACGCCGACCTGCGCGGGTACTCGTACGACCGCGAGGACGTCACCGCGCGGGGCCTGGCCAACGCGTACGCGCAGACGCTCGGCACCGTGTTCACGACGGAGTCGAAGCCGCTCGAGGTCGAGATCTGCGTGGCCGAGGTCGGCCGCGAGCCGGCAGCCGACCAGATCTACCGGCTGTCGTACGACGGCTCCGTGGCGGACGAGCACGGCTTCGTCGTGATGGGCGGCCAGGCGGACCGGCTCGGTGGGTTGCTGGCGGACGCGTGGTCGCCCGGGCTCACGCTGCCCGAGGTGCTCGCGCTCGGCGTGCGCGTGCTCGGGTCGGCGGCGGTGGAGGGCGGCGAGGCGCGGACCATCCCCGCGCAGCAGCTCGAGGTCGCGGTGCTGGACCGCACGCGACCGCGGCGGGCGTTCCGCCGGCTGTCGGGTGCGCTGCTCGAGGACCTGCTGGCGACGCCCGGGCCGGGCGCCGACGGCGGCACGGACTGACCGGTCGGGCCGGCGAGCAGGGAACGACGAGGGGAGCAGGCATGGACCGACGGATCTTCGGCCTCGAGACCGAGTACGGCGTGACGTGCGCGGCCCAGGACGGGCGCGGGCTGTCGGCCGACGAGGTCGCGCGCTACCTGTTCCGCAAGGTCGTGGCGTGGGGTCGTTCGTCGAACGTGTTCCTGCGCAACGGCTCGCGGCTGTACCTCGACGTCGGGTCGCACCCGGAGTACGCGACGGCCGAGTGCGACGACGTGCGCCAACTGGTCGCGCACGACCGTGCGGGCGAGCGGATCCTCGAGGGGCTCGTGGCCGACGCGCAGCAGCGCCTCGAGCACGAGGGCCTGCCGGGCCGCATCCACCTGTTCAAGAACAACACGGACTCGGCGGGGAACTCGTACGGCTGCCACGAGAACTACCTCGTGCGGCGGCAGGGCGACTTCTCGCGCCTGTCGGACGTGCTGGTGCCGTTCCTCATCACGCGGCAGATCCTCACGGGTGCGGGCAAGGTGCTGAGCACCCCCCGGGGCGCGGTGTACTGCCTGTCGCAGCGTGCCGACCACATCTGGGAGGCCGTCTCCAGCGCGACGACGCGGTCCCGGCCGATCATCAACACGCGCGACGAGCCGCACGCGGACGCCGAGCACTACCGCCGGCTGCACGTGATCGTCGGCGACTCGTCGATGTCGGAGACGACGACGATGCTCAAGGTCGGCACGACCGACCTGCTGCTGCGCATGATCGAGGCGGGCATCCCGATCCGGGAGATGGCGCTCGAGAACCCGATCCGGGCGATCCGGGAGATCAGCCACGACATGACGGGCATGCATCCGGTCGTGCTGGCGAACGGCCGCACCGTCACGGCGGTCGACCTGCAGGAGGAGTACCTCGCCCGGGTCACGGACTTCGTCTCGTCCGACGGCGGCCCGACGCCCGAGACCAAGCTCGTGCTCGACCTGTGGGAGCGGGGCCTGCGGGCGCTGCGCACCGGTGACCTGTCGCTCGTCGACCGTGAGCTCGACTGGGTCATCAAGTACAAGCTGATCGAGCGCTACCGCGCGAAGCACAACCTCGAGCTCTCGGACGTGCGCGTGCAACGGCTCGACCTGGCGTACCACGACATCTCGCGGACCGAGGGCCTGTACAACCTGCTCGCCGCGAAGGGGCTCGTGGAGCGGGTGAGCACCGACCTCGAGATCTTCGAGGCCACCGCGGTGCCGCCGCAGACCACCCGGGCGAAGCTCCGGGGCGACTTCGTCCGGGCCGCGCAGGAGGCCCGACGCGACTACACGGTCGACTGGGTGCACCTCAAGCTCAACGACCAGGCGCAGCGCACGGTGCTGTGCAAGGACCCGTTCCGCAGCGTCGACGAGCGCGTGGACAGGCTCATCGAGTCGATGTAGGCGCGACCTCGGCCTCATGGCCTCGGGCCGTACAGTGTGGCGGTGCCTCGCCCCTGTGCGGCCGGTACACCGTCGCGCCCGGACCGGGTGCGCGCTCCAGCAGGAAGGATCACCGTGCGACGACTGCGTGTCACGGCTGCCGCTGCGGTCCTGGCGCTCGTCGCCCTCGCGGGGTGCACGGCCGAAGGTGCGTCGGACCCGGAGGTGACGGTCACCGGTGAGCCGGGCCGGGCCCCCACGGTCACCTACGTGACGCCGCTGTCGGTGTCGAAGACCTACCGCTCCACCGTCTGGCCGGGGACGGGGCCGGAGCTGGTCGAGGGCGGGCCGGTGCTCATCGACTTCTGGCTCGAGAACGCCACCGACGCGTCGCTCGTCGACGAGAGCTTCACGTCCAACCCGACGCCGCGGCTGCTCACCGAGGAGGACCTCGGCACCGACCTGTACAAGACCCTCAAGGGCCAGCAGGTCGGTGCCCGGCTGCTGCAGGTCAGCCCCGGCTCGGGGTCCGGTGCGCTGGACTACCCGACGGTCACGGTGCTCGACGTGCTGCCGACGCGCGCGGACGGCCAGCCGGTGCCGCCGCGCGAGGGTCTGCCGCCGGTGACGCTCGCGGACAACGGCGCACCGTCGATCACGCCGACGGGCACCGACCCGCCGGCCGACCTCGTCGTGCAGGCCCTGATCCGCGGCACGGGCGACCAGGTCGCCGAGGGCGACGTCATCACGGTGCAGTACACGGGCTTCGCGTGGACCACGGGCGAGGCGTTCGACTCGACGTGGCACAGCGGCCTGCCCGTGAGCTTCTCCTTGCAGGACGTGCAGGCCTGGCAGGAAGGTCTGGTGGACCAGCCGGTCGGCAGCCAGGTGATGCTGGTGGTGCCCCCGACGTACGCCCTGGGCGTGACGGACAGCCCCGAGCTCGCGGGGCAGACCGTGGTCTTCGTGATCGACATCCTTGCCACGGGCAGCCCGGACGGAGGCACCAAGTGAGCCTGGCCCTGCGTGTGATCCCTTGTCTCGACGTGGACGCCGGCCGCGTCGTCAAGGGCGTGAACTTCGAGAACCTGCGCGACGCGGGCGACCCGGTCGAGCTCGCGCGGCGGTACGACACCGAAGGCGCCGACGAGGTGA
The DNA here is from genome assembly GCA_023390875.1 of Actinomycetes bacterium. Classification (GTDB taxonomy): domain Bacteria; phylum Actinomycetota; class Actinomycetes; order Actinomycetales; family Cellulomonadaceae; genus Cellulomonas. The sequence goes on along the minus strand of JAEWCA010000578.1, from coordinate 765 downwards.
CGTTCCTCGACGTGTCGGCGTCGCTCGCCGGGCGGGACACGACGTTCGACGTCGTGCGGCGGACCGCCGAGGAGGTGTTCGTGCCGTTGACGGTCGGCGGCGGCGTCCGGTCGACCGACGACGTCGACACCCTGCTGCGTGCGGGGGCCGACAAGGTCGGCGTGAACACGGCGGCCATCGCCCGGCCCGAGCTCATCTCCGAGATCGCCCACCGGTTCGGCAGCCAGGTGCTCGTCATCTCGATCGACGCGCGCCGGACCACGGGTGACGTGCGCACCGAGTCCGGCTACGAGGTCACGACGCACGGCGGCAAGCGCGGCACCGGGCTCGACGCGGTCGCGTGGGCGGCGAAGGCGGCCGAGCTGGGCGCCGGGGAGGTGCTCCTGAACTCGATGGACGCGGACGGCACCGAGGACGGGTTCGACCTCGAGATGCTCCGGGACGTCCGGCGCGTCGTGCACGTGCCGCTCATCGCGAGCGGGGGAGCCGGCACGGTCGAGCACTTCGTCGAGGCCGCCCGCGCGGGCGCCGACGCCGTGCTGGCAGCGAGCGTGTTCCACTTCGGGCAGCTCACGGTGCGCGAGGTGAAGGACGGGCTGCGCGCGGCGGGCGTGACCGTGCGCTGACACGCAGGAGGCTGCGGACCTGACCCGGTCTGACGGCCCTCCCGGGCCTCGTCCGGCCCGCGTTCGTCGGTGCGGACCGCCGTCGGGCCGGCACCGGTCAGACCGGCAGCCGTCGCTCGAGCGCCTCGGCGTCGTGCGA
>JAEWCA010000362.1 GCA_023390875.1 Actinomycetes bacterium | reverse complement strand
CCGTCATGCTGTCCGCCCGCGCGACGCCGCAGGACGACGGCGCGATCGTCCTGGCCGCCCCCGGCCTCGGCAAGCTGCGGGTCGCGGTGCCGGACGGCCCGCCGGACCGGCTGACGACGATGTCCCGGCTCGACAGCGCGACCGACGCCGGCGACGCGGCGGCGGCGTGGTGCTCCGAGCTCCTGACGAAGGACGTCCGGCTCGTGTGGCTCGACGACCCGGCGCGTCGTGGCATGAGCGACAAGCACGGTGGCACCCGCGACGACCCGCTGGCGCTCACGGACACCGGTCCGGTGCACGTGACGACGACCGCGTCGCTGCGCAGGCTCGACGAGTGGGCGGCGCAGGTGCACGACGAGGTCGTCGCGCAGGCGCTCGCCGCGGGGGACCCGGCGCCGGACGGCTACCGGTCGCTCGACATGCGTCGGTTCCGGCCCAACCTGGTGGTCGACGGCGACCTGGAGGCGTTCGAGGAGGACGGCTGGTCGCGGCTCGTGGTCGGCGACGTGGAGCTGAGGTTCGCCGACCGGTGCGGGCGTTGCGTCATGACGACGATCGACCCGGACTCGCTGGTCAAGGGACGCGAGCCGTTGCGCACGCTGGCACGGCACCGGCGGGCGGACGGCGAGGTGTGGTTCGGCATCCAGATGGTGCCCGTGCGGCTCGGGCGCGTCTCGGTCGGCGACCCCGTCACCCTGTCCTGACCCGCCGTCCCACCCGGTCCACGTCGACGGGGTTCCCGTCGATCGGCCCGCGCGCAGGTAGGTTCGGCACGTGACTGCACCCCGGCTCGTGGACGTCGTCCGGCTGCTCGAGGACCGCTACCCGCCGCGCACCGCCGAGTCGTGGGACGCCGTCGGGCTCGTCGCCGGTGACCCTGACCAGCCGGTGCGGCGGGTCCTGTTCGCGGTGGACCCGACCGCGGACGTCGTCGACGAGGCGGTCGCCTGGCAGGCGGACCTCGTCGTGGTGCACCACCCGCTGCTGCTGCGGCCCGTGCAGAGCGTCGCGGCGACCACGTTCAAGGGCGCGCTGCTGCACCGCCTGGTCCGCGCCGATCTCGGGCTCTACACGGCGCACACCAACGCCGACGCCGCGACCGGCGGGGTCGCGGACGCGCTGGCCGAGGCGATCGGGCTCGTCGACACGCGTCCCCTGCAGGCCGCCCCGGCCGAGGCGCTCGACAAGCACGTGGTGTTCGTCCCGGTGGCCGACACGGAGCGTCTCGTCGACGCGCTCGCGGGCGCCGGGGCGGGCGCGATCGGCGACTACACGCGGTGCGCGTGGACGTCGACCGGCGAGGGGACGTTCACCCCGGGACCGTCGGCGCAGCCGACCATCGGCCGGGCGGGGGAGGCCGCGACCGTCGTCGAGGCCCGCGTCGAGATGGTCGCCCCCCGACGGCTGCGCGGTGCGGTCGTCGCGGCGATGCGCGCCGCCCACCCGTACGAGGAGCCCGCGTTCGACGTGCTCGAGCTCGCGTCCTGGCCGGGCGGGACGGGGATCGGCCGGGTCGGCCGGCTCACGGCCCCGACGACGCTCGCAGAATTCGCCGCCACCGTGGCCGCCGCCACGCCCGCGACCGTCCAGGGGGTCCGGTTCGCGGGCGACCCCGCCGGGCTCGTCGAACGCGTCGCCGTGGTGGGCGGCTCGGGGGACTCGCTGTTCGACGCGGTCCGGGCGGCCGGCGTCGACGCGTACGTCACGGCCGACCTGCGCCACCACCCGGCCTCCGAGCTGCGCGAGCGCGCCGAGTTCGAGGCCCGCGACGGGCAGGCGCGCCCGTACCTCGTCGACCTCGCGCACTTCGCGTCCGAGTGGCCGTGGCTCGCGCACGCCGCGCGTGCACTCGAGTCCGACGTCGCGGGCACGGGGACTACGGTGGAGACCCGCGTCAGCACGCTGCGCACCGACCCGTGGACGGGACGGGTCGCGAGCCCGACGCCCACCTCTTGACCTGCTGACCACCTGCTGACCCTGTCCGCACCTCGTGCGGCTGCCGGAAGGACCCCCATGGCCACAGCCCCCGCGGCGGACCAGCGCCGCCTGCTCGACGTCCAGGCCCTCGACACCCGGCTCGACCAGCTCGCCCACAAGAAGCGCTCGCTGCCGGAGCTCGCACGCCTGCTCGAGCTGGACGCACAGGTCGCCGACCTCTACACCGCGCTCGTCACGTCCCGCACCGCCGCGGAGGACCTGCGCCGGGAGCTCGCGAAGGCCGAGGCCGACGTCGAGCAGGTGCGTGCGCGTGCGGCGCGGGACCAGGCGCGGCTCGACTCCGGCCAGGGGTCGCCGAAGGACCTGCAGGCGCTGCAGAGCGAGCTCGTCGCGCTCGGGCGTCGGCAGGGCGATCTCGAGGAGGTCGAGCTCGAGGTCATGGAGCGGCTCGAGGCGCACGAGGGTGCGCTCGGTGAGGTGACGACGGCGCACCAGGCGCTCGTCGAGCAGAAGACGGCCGTCGAGGCCGACCGTGACGCCGCGTTCCGGGAGATCGACGCCGAGGCCGAGAAGGTCCGCGGCGAGCGCGCGGTCGCAGCGGAAGGGCTCGACGCCGGTCTGGTCACCCTCTACGAGAAGCTCCGGGGCCAGCTCGGCGGCGTCGGCGCCGCGGCGCTGCGCGGGCGTCGCTGCGAGGGCTGCCGGCTCGAGCTGAACCCGCTCGACCTCGACGCGATCCGGGCCAAGGCGGAGGACCAGGTGGTCCGCTGCGAGGAGTGCGGCCGGATCCTCGTGCGCCTGCCCGAGCCCGCCCAGGCCTGACGGTGGCGCGCCGGCTGGTCGTCGAGGCGGACGGCGGGTCGCGGGGCAACCCCGGGCCCGCCGGGTACGGCGCGGTGGTGCGCGACGCCGACACCGCGCTGGTGCTGGCCGAGCGGGCCGACTACCTGGGTGTCGTGTCGAACAACGTCGCCGAGTACTCGGGGCTCGTCGCGGGCCTGCGTGCCGCGCTGGCGATCGACCCGGACGCGCGGCTCGAGGTGCGGATGGACTCGCAGCTCGTGATCGAGCAGATGCGCGGCACGTGGCGGATCAAGCACGAGGACATGCGGCGGCTCGCCGACGAGGTCCGTGCGCTCGTCGACCCCGCGACGGTCGTGTGGACGTGGGTGCCGCGTGCGCAGAACGCCGCCGCCGACCGGCTGGCGAACCTCGCGATGGACCAGAAGACTGCGATCGTGACCGACGCACCGGAAGCACCCGACGTCGACCCGACCGGCGCGGGCGCCGCTGCCGTCGAGCCCGTCCGAGCTCCGCGCCCGTCCGGGGCAGGCGTCCGGTTCGACGAGGAGCAGCCCGTCACGGTCGTCCTGGTGCGTCACGGCGAGACGACGATGACGGTGTCGCGCGGCTACTCGGGGTCGGGGGAGCCCGGCCCGCCGCTCAACGACCACGGCGTCCGGCAGGCGCACGCGGCTGCGGACCTCGTCGACCGCATCGGACGGGACGTCTGGGGCGACATCCCGTACCCGAGCGAGGTCATCGCATCGCCCATGGTCCGCACGCAGCAGACCGGTCGGATCATCGGCGAGCGGCTGGGCCTGCCCGTGCGCACGGACGCCGTGTTCCAGGAGGCCAACTTCGGCGAGTGGCAGGGGCTCACCGCCGAGGAGATCGAGGAACGCTGGCCCGGCCAGCTCGAGCCCTGGCACACCAAGGCCGACGTCCGGCCGCCGGGCGGGGAGTCCATCGCGGAGGTCGGGGAGCGCCTGCGTCGCGGCCTCGACGAGCTGCGGGCCGCGGGCGGCGACCGGACGGTGGTCGTCGTGAGCCACGCGGTCTCGATCCGCGCCGCGCTGGGCGTGACGATGGGCGCGCAGCCGTCGTCCTGGAGCCAGCTGCGCGTCGCGCCCGCGTCGGTGAGCATCATCCGGCTGTTCACCGACCGGCGCGACGAGATCGCCGTCGCGGGGGCGCCCAGCGAGGGCTGGTCGTCGCGCCTCTGATCAGTGCGTGGCGACGAGCGCGAGCGTCGCGGCGACCACGACGACGGGCGCGAGCAGCAGGCCCTGGACGACGATCGTCCGGGCGGGCACGTCGAGCATCACCTGACGGCAGCGGTGCCACCACAGCACGGTCGCGAGCGACCCCCATGGCGTGACGAGCGGTCCGACGCCCGTGCCGATGAGCAGCGCGGCGATCCGCAGCGGGTCGCCGCCCATGGCCGGCTCGAGCGCCAGGTACGCGGGCAGGTTGTTCACGGCGTTCGACGCCGCCGCACCGACCCCCGCGACGCGCAGCAGCTCGGCGGCACCGTTGCCGGTGCCCGCGGCGTCGGCCAGCAGCGCTCCGAGGCCGTGCGCGTGCGCGGTCTGGACGACGGCGAACAGGCCCAGGACGACGAGGAGCGTGCGCCACGGCACGAGCCGGCTCGGCGGCACGGGCCACGGG
>JAEWCA010000574.1 GCA_023390875.1 Actinomycetes bacterium | reverse complement strand
GCGCGGCCGTCGGCGTGTCGGTCGTCGGCGGAAGCGGCTGGGTCGTGGCCGCGTCGGGCTGCTGCGGCGGCGTGACGGGGGTCGGGGTCGTCGCGTCGGCCGACTCGTCCGCAGGCCTCGTGGGCTCGGGCGCCGCGCTCGGCGTCGTCTGGTCGTCCATCTCTGTCGCCTCCTCAAGGCACCTGGTTGGCGCCGCTGAAGACAGGCAACGCCCCGAACCCGGACGCATCCGGGACGCAGACCGAGAGCAGCCTGTGAATGTGGGCCGTCGCCGGTTGTCCACAGGTGGTGAGATCCGCCAGCGGAGCGGTGTCCGGTTTCGGTAGGTTCCCCGCCATGCGGATTCGCCAGGGGGCTTGGGGTGTGGCGGCACTGGCCGTGGTCGGGCTCGTCGTTGGAGGCTGCACGGCGCAGACGACAAAGACGACATCGCCGTCGCCGACCCGGACGCCGACTGCTGCGGTGTCGGCGTCGCCGACAAAGAGTCCCAGCTCCACATCTACACGACCGGTCGAACCGACCCCAACCCCAGAGATGGAGCAACCAAGCGCTGACGGCGCAGTGGCGACCGCGCGCTACTTCATCGAGCTGTACATGTACGCCCTTGCGACCGGCGACCTCGCGACTTGGCGCGCGATGTCTGCCGATGACTGCAAGATGTGCAACAAGGTCATTGCTCAGGTGGAGGGCTTGGCGGCCCAGCAGCACACCGTCACCACAGAGTCGCTCGAGTTCCCGGCGTCGTCGGGCATGGAGACCGTGCCCCTCCAGTCGTACGGCGCCGACCTGACCGTCGCGCAGGGCGCGTGGACCGAGCACGACGCGTCCGGGGCAGCTGTCAGCAGCGGGCCGCCGGCGACCGTCCAGATGTTCTTCGCGCTCGCATGGCAGGGAAGTTCCTGGCTGGTACGCCAGGTGGATGTGCACGAGGCCACCCCAGCGTCGTGAGCGGGATGATCCGAGCCGCAGGTTGTTGCGTATCCGCCATCTTCTTCCTGGCCGGGGTGTCACTAGCAGCAAGCCCGTCGCTAGCGACAGACCCACCGACGGGAGCAGTCGCCGCGCTCGTCAGCGATGACCGGTCCGCGGTTGATGTCAACGTGCGTGATGGGGAGGCTGCGAAGGACGCGCACGCGGCCCGCACCGACCCGGACGCAGCCCGCTTCGAGTTCCGGAGGGCTCCGCTCTGCAACGTCACCAACGCGACCCGGACTACGCCGCTCAACGGACCTTGCCCACCCGCGATCGGAGACACCGGCCCGGATGCTTGCGGCGAGGATGCCGTGGTCGATCCGATGTGGATGCGTGAGCGATCCACGCCGACGTCGGACGACTGGAGCCCGTGGGTCCAGGTAGACGCCGGAGGCTGTGCCGTCGATCTGTTGCCGGTCCTCACGCAGGCGGACTTCCGGCGGCTTCCGCTCAGCAAACCGGCACTCACCATGCAGCCCAACCGCGGGTGGGTGCTGGTCAATATCGAGACGATCGTGATGACCGATCCCGCCGAGCAGACCCTGCGCACCGAGCTGCTGGGCCACGGGATCGATGTCGTCGCCACCCCGACGCTCTACCGGTACGACTTCGGCGACGAGCTCGACCCCCTGATCACCGAGAGCCCGGGCCACCCGTGGCCGCACCACGACACGTTCCACGTCTACCAGCGGCCGGGCACCCGGCAGATCACGCTGACCACGACGTGGAAGGGCCGGTATCGGGTCGACGGCTCACCGGTCTGGCGGGACGTCGACGGCACCGCGCAGACGTCGACCACGTCGGCGCCGTTCGAGGTCCAGGAGCGCCGCTCGCACCTGGTGTCCGACCTCTGCACGGACATCCCGAAGCCCGACGACTGCTGAGACCGCCGGCCGGACACAGGGATCGAGTCACCGCCCGCGTGTGGGCGGCACCCGGCAGGATGGGCGGCATGCAGCTTCCTGTGATGCCGCCGGTCGCGCCGATGCTCGCCAAGTCCGTCCCGCAGATCCCGGACGTCGGCCACGTCGAGCCGAAGTGGGACGGGTTCCGCACGATCGTGTTCCGCGACGGCGACGAGGTCGAGCTGGGCAGCCGCAACGAGCGCCCGATGACGCGGTACTTCCCGGAGGTCGTCGAGGCGATCAAGGCGAACACCCCGCAGCGGTGCGTGATCGACGGCGAGATCATCCTCGTCACGGGCGACCGCCTGGACTTCGACGCCCTCCAGCAGCGCATCCACCCCGCGCAGAGCAGGGTGCTCAAGCTCTCGCAGGAGACACCGGCAAGCTTCGTGGCGTTCGACCTGCTGGCGATCGACGACGAGGACCTGACGCAGCACGCCTTCGTCGAGCGCCGCGCGAGGCTCGTCGAGGCCCTCGCCGACGCCAGAGCGCCCATCCACGTCACCCCGGCGACCGCGGACCTGGCGGAGGCGCAGGACTGGTTCACACGGTTCGAGGGCGCCGGGCTCGACGGTGTCGTCGCGAAGCCCCTCGACGGCACGTACCAGCCGGACAAGCGGACGATGTTCAAGATCAAGCACGAGCGCACGGCGGACTGCGTCGTCGCGGGCTTCCGGTGGCACAAGACCGGCGACGTCGTCGGGTCGTTGCTGCTCGGCATCTGGGCGGACGACGGGCACCTGCAGCACGTCGGCGTCGCTGCGTCGTTCCCGATGGCGAGGCGCAAGAGCCTGCTCGACGAGCTCGCGCCCTACCGGGACGTCGACCTGGCGGACCACCCGTGGGGTCAGTGGGCCGACCAGGCCGCTCATGCCGAGAGCCGGATGCCCGGCAACGTCAGCCGGTGGAACGCGAAGAAGGACCTGTCGTTCGTCCCGCTCCGCCCCGAGCTCGTCGTCGAGGTGGCGTACGACCACATGGAGGGCGACCGGTTCCGTCACACCGCGCAGTTCCGCCGCTGGCGCACCGACCGTGACCCGCGGTCGTGCACGTACGAGCAGCTCGAGGAGCCTGTGAAGTTCGACCTCGCGCAGATCCTCGGGACCAACTGAGGGGACCTGACGCCGGCCGGCTCAGAGGTCCCGCTTCTCCCGCATGGCCCGCTGGGCCTCGAGGTTGTCCTGCCGCTCGCGGAGCGCCTGCCGCTTGTCCCAGTCCTTCTTGCCCCGGGCGAGCGCGATCTCGACCTTGGCGCGCCCGTCGAGGAAGTACAGCGACAGCGGCACGATGGTGTGCCCCTTCTCGCGGGTCTTCGTGGCGAGCCGGTCGATCTCCTCGCGGTGCAGCAGCAGCTTGCGCTTGCGCCGCGGGGCGTGGTTGGTCCAGGTGCCCTGCGAGTACTCGGGGATGTGGACGCCGTGCAGCCACATCTCGTCGCCGTCGATCTCGCACCACCCGTCGACGAGCGACGCGCGACCGAGGCGCAGCGCCTTCACCTCGGTGCCGGACAGGACCATGCCTGCCTCGAACACGTCCTCGATCGTGTAGTCGTGCCGCGCCTTGCGGTTCGAGGCCACGAGCTTGCGCCCCGTCTCCTTGGCCACGTCACGGCCTCCGTCCTTGCGTCGTCCTGCTGCGAGATCGCGCCGCGCACGTCCGCGCACCGCCGGACGAGCGTACCTGCGTCGTCCAACGCATTGCCGGTCGTCCGCCCGGGGCGGACGGCGGTCAGAGCCCGAGCAGCGGGCGCGGGTTCACCGTCGCGCCGTTCACGTACACCTCGAAGTGCAGGTGGCACGCGGCCGACGTGCCGGTGTTGCCGGCGTACCCGACGAGCTGCCCGGCGTTCACGTGCTGCCCGGCCCCCACGGCGAAGCTGGTGAGGTGGTTGTACGACGTCGACAGGGCGTTCCCGTTGACGAAGCCGTGGTCGACCATCACCTGGTTGCCGAACCCGGTGCGGGGCCGCGCCCACTGCACCGTGCCGGCGCGGCCGGCGTACACGGGCTGCCCGCAGTGGTCACGCAGGTCGATGCCGGCGTGCAGGCGCGTGTAGTGCAGCACGGGGTGGAACCGCATGCCGTACTCGGACGTCACGTACATCGGGTTGGTCGCCGTCGGGTTGCCGAACAGGGCGCCCGACAGCGGACCGGCAGGACCCTGCGGCTTGCCGGCGGCGGCGTCGCGGGCCCTCTGCTCGGCGATGGCTGCCTGCAGCTCGGCCTGCACCTGGGCGGCCTCGGCGTCGATCGCGGCGAGCTCCGCGGCGATGGCCGCCTTCTGCGCCTCGAGGTTCTGCTGCTGGGCCACCTGCTGCGTGAGCAGGTCGTCGAGCGTCTTGCGGGCGGCGGCCGCGGCGGCGCGGGCGGCGTCGGCCTCCACGACCTTCTGGTCGGCCGCAGCCTTGAGCTCGGCGACACGGTCCTGCACGGCGACGAGCCGGGCCTGCGCGTTCTTGTTCTTCGCCTCGGTGGCCTTGAGCTCGTCGAGCACCTGCGCCTGCGTGCGCAGCGCGGTCGACATGAGGCCGTAGCGCTGCACGAAGTCCTCGGTGCTGTCGGCGTCGAGGATCATGCCGACGCCGGACACCTCGCCGCCGCTGCGGTACGCCTCGCGGGCCATCTGGCCGATCGCGGCGCGCAGGGCGGTCGCCTTCTGCGCGTCCTGGTCGATCGTCGTGGTGATGGCGGCCTGCTGGTCGGTCGCGTCCTGCAGGCGCGCGGCGATGATCGCGGCCTCACGCTGCGCCTTCTCGAGGGCGGCGTTCGCCGCGTCGAGCGTGGCCTGCGCGGCGGGGATCTTCGCCTGCAGGTCCTGCAGCGCCGCGACGACGGCCTGGAGGCTCGCGTCGAGCCCCTCCATCGCGTCCTCGGCGTTCTCGCGCGCCTTGGCGTTGGCGGCCTTCTTCTGCTCGGCGGCCCGCCGCTTGTCGTCGATCGCGTCAGCCCCGGCGGGCGTCGCGAGGCCGATGCCGAGCAGCAGGGCGACGGCGGAGACGACGGCGGTCAGCCGCAGGTCGAGGCGCAGATGACGGCTCACGTCACACCTTCGTGTAGCGGCTGAGGGTCACGAGCGACGAGATCGCCGCGAGCAGGATCGCGATCCCGATCAGCGCGGGAGCCACGGTCATGACGTCGGCGGTGCTCACGTACGGGATCCAGGTGACGGATGCGCCGAGCCAGTCGGTGACGAGGTACTCGACGCCGACCCACAGGCCGCCGACGGCCAGCAGCGCGCCGACCGTCGCGGCGATCGCGCCCTCGAGCATGAACGGCAGCTGGATGAACATCGTCGACGCGCCGACGAGCCGCATGATGCCCGTCTCGCGGCGCCGCGACAGCGCGGACAGCCGGATCGTCGTGGTGATGAGCAGCACGGCGGCGACGAGCATGACGGCGGCCAGGCCACCCGCGAGCAGCGTGGCGCGGTCGAGCACGAGGAACAGGTTGTCGAACAGCTTGCGCTGGTCCTGGACCTCCTCGACGCCCTGCCGCCCGGACACGACGTCCGCGACGACCTGGTACTTCTCGGGGTCGGTGAGCTTGATGCGGTACGACGAGTTCATGTCGTCCGCGGTGGCGGCCGACGCCCAGAACTGGTCCTTGAACTGCTTCTGGAACGCCTCGAACGCCTGCTCCTTGGTCTCGAAGTAGACCTTCTCGACCCACGGCTTGATCTCGGGGGCGTCGAGCGCGGCCTGGATGTCGGCCTTCTGCTCGTCGGTCACCTCACCGGCTGCGCACGTCGGCTTCGACGAGTTCTGCGGGCACAGGAAGACGGAGACCTCGACCTTGTCGTACCAGTCGTCCTTCATCTTGCCGATCTGGATCTGCAGCAGCGCCGCAGCCCCGACGAACGTCAGCGACACGAACGTGACGAGGATGACGGAGATCGTCATCGACAGGTTGCGCCGGAGCCCCTGGCCGATCTCGGAGAGGATGAACTGGAGGCGCATCAGCGGTCCGACCCGTAGACGCCGCGCGACTGGTCACGGACCATCTCGCCGGTCGACAGCTCGATGACGCGCTTGCGCATCTGGTCGACGATCTCGTCGTCGTGCGTCGCCATGACGACCGTGGTGCCGGTGCGGTTGATGCGGTCGAGCAGGCGCATGATCCCCAGGGAGGTCGTCGGGTCGAGGTTTCCCGTGGGCTCGTCGCAGAGCAGGATGCTCGGGCGGTTGACGAACGCGCGCGCGATGGCGACGCGCTGCTGCTCACCGCCGGACAGCTCGTGCGGGCGGCGCTTCTCCTTGCCGGCGAGGCCGACCATCTCGAGCGTCTCGGGCACGGTGGTGAGGATGTGGTGGCGCGGCTTGCCGATGACCTGCAGCGCGAACGCGACGTTCTCGAACACCGTCTTGTTGGGCAGCAGCCGGAAGTCCTGGAACACGGCGCCGATCTGGCGGCGCAGGTGCGGGACCTTCCACGACGAGAGGTTGCCGAGCTCCTTGCCCGCGACGAACACGCGCCCGGCGGACGCCCGCTCCTCGCGCAGCACGAGCCGCAGGAACGTGGACTTGCCCGAGCCGGAGGCCCCGACGAGGAACACGAACTCGCCCCGTTCGACGTCCAGGGACACGCGGTCCAGCGCCGGTCGGGCGCCGCGCGCGTAGACCTTGGTGACGTTCTCGAATCGGATCACGACATCGGGTGCCAGGGCTCGGGGACAGGCGGGGAACTGCTGCTGGCCTCGTCGAGACTAGGCAACGCGGGGTGACCACCCTCACGTGACACGCCGTCGGTTGCCTGTGAGGACGGACGACGGTCCGCTTCGCCCCGATTCGCCTCAGCGGGACGCGCTGCGCTGCGTGCCGACCGACCGGGGTGCCGGGATCTCGGCGTCGGTGTCGTCGACGCCGCCGCGGCGCGCCTCGAGCGTGCCGAGCGGGTCCTCGAGGACGTCCGCGAACGCGACCTCGGCCGCGCCGATGAGCTGCGCGTCGGACCCGAGCTCCGAGCGCACCAGCAGGGCCTGCTCCCGGATGGGCCCGAGCGCGCGGGCGAACGCCTCCGCGAGGGTCGGCTCCATCGTCGGGTAGAGCGCACCGAGCGTGCCGCCGAGCACGACGACCCGCGGGTTGAACAGGTTGACGAGGCTCGCGAGCCCGATGCCGACCCACTCCCCCGTCTTGCGCACGCCCGCGACGGCGCGTCGGTTGCCGACCGCGACGTCGGACAGCACGTCGTCGATCTCCGCCTCGCGCGGGTCACGACCCACCGAGCGGATGATCGCGGCGTCGCCGATCTCCGCCTCCCAGCAGCCGCGCGCACCGCACGAGCAGACGCGTCCACCGGGCTTCACGACGATGTGCCCGACCTCACCCGCGTACCCCCCGGCACCCTTGAGCAGCTCGCCGTCGACGACGACCCCACCGCCGACACCGGCCTCGCCGCGCACGTAGAGCACGTCCTGCTGGCCGCGCGCCGAACCGCGCAGGTACTCCGCGACCGCGCCGAGGTCGCCGTCGTTGCCGACCGCGATCGGGAACCGGTGGTCGGTCGCGACACGCAGCAGGTCCGCGATCGGCACCTCGTGCCACCCGAGCGGGGGCGAGCGCCGCACGAGCCCGTCCGGCTGGCGCACGCTGCCCGGGATCGACACGACGATCCCGAGGCACACCGACCCCGGTGCCGCGCGGCTGTCCATCTCGCGCGCGAGCGTCGCGATGAGGTCGACGACGCCCGGCACGTCCATCGGCGTGGTCTGGTGCAGCCGCCGCCGCACCTGGAGCATGTAGCCGCCGAGCCCGACGCGCGCGGCGCCGACACCCGACTGCGTCACGTCGAACGCCAGCACGTGCACGCTCGTGCTCACCGGCTCGACGACGTTCGACGGCCGGCCCTTGCCCCGGACGACGCCGGGTCGCTCCCGCACGAGGCCCGTCTTGACGAGCTCCGACGTGAGCGACCCGACGGTCGACCTGTTGAAACCGGTGGTGGCGACGAGGTCCGACCGCGACGCCGGTCCGTGGAAGTGCAGCTGGCGCAGCACGGCCGACAGGTTCTGCCGACGCACCTCGTCCTGCGCCGACGCGTCCGCACGCCGCACGACAGGACCCGCACCGAGCCGCACCGCCTGCCCCCTTCAGCCCGCCAGCTCCGTGCGCTAGCCCCGTCCTGTCGCCCGTGCCCGCCGGCGCGAGAGCGCGTCGACCGCCGCGGCACCCGCGAGCACCAGACCGGTGACCACGTACTTGATGCCCGCCGAGTATCCGAGGAGCCCCATGCCGTTGTCGATGATCGCGATCACCATGCCACCGATGATGGCGTCGATGATCCGGCCCTTGCCGCCGAACAGCGACGTGCCACCGATGACGGCCGCACCCACCGCGTACAGCAGCACGTTCGAGCCGCCCTGGTTCGGGTCGACCGAGTTGGCCCGGGACACCGCGAAGATGCCGGCGGTCGCCGCCATCGTCGAGCAGATCATGAAGCACGCGATGCGCACCCACGAGACCCGGATGCCCGCACGGCGTGTCGCCTCCGCGTTGCCACCGACCGCGTAGATGTGCCGGCCGAACGCCGTCCGGGTGAGCACGAAGCCGAGCAGCAGCGCGATGAGGATGATGATCGGGACGACGATCGGGACGCCCTTGATCGACTTGAGGTCCGGTCGCGGGCCGCGCTCCATGTTGAGCTCGTAGACGGCCACGAACACGACGACGGCCAGCGCCACGATCTTGAGCACCACGAGCTGGATCGGCTGCGCGAGCAGCCCGCGCTTGCGCCGCTGGCTCCAGTTCCACAGGCCGCTGAACGCGTAGGCGCCGACGCCGACGACCGCGAGCACCCAGCCGAGGGCGGGCGGCACGTTGTTGTTCTCGAGCGCGAGGATCACCTTGTCGGTGACCGAGATGTTGCCGCCGTTGCCGATCATCAGGAGCACGACGCCCTGGAAGGCGAGGAAGGCCGCCAACGTCGCGACGAACGACGGGATGCCGACCTTCGCGACCATGAGGCCGAGCATGATGCCGATCACCGTGCCGGTGACGAGCGCCGCGAGCACCGAGAGGTACCAGGGCCAGCCGAACTTCGTGAGCGTCAGTGCGAGCACCGTGCCGCAGACGCCGGACGTGAAGCCGGCCGACAGGTCGATCTCGCCCAGCAGCAGGACGAACACGAGCCCCATCGCGAGGAGCATGACGACGGCGCCCTGCTGGAACAGGTTGGCGACGTTGACGTTGGTGATGAACTTCTCGGGCCGCAGCGCGAAGAACACGAGGCTGAGGACGACGAGGGCGGAGATCGCAGGGAGCGACCCCATGTCGCCGCCGCGCACCTTGCTGATGTAGCCCTGCACGGCCTCGGAGAAGGTCGGCTGCTCGACGTTGCCGGCGAGGTGCGACAGCGACGTCGGCTTGTCGGCCGGGGAGAGGGTCGGGGTGCTCATGCGAGGGTGCTCCCGTTCGCGTCGGTGGTGGGCGCGTCGGCGGCCGGGACGTTCGCGGCCGCGACCGGGACGGCGGGCGCGTTCGAGGACGAGCCGCTGGTGATGAGCTCGATGACCTCGGCCCGCGAGCTCTCGGCCGTCCGGACCTGCGCGGCCGTCTGGCCCAGGTACAGGACGTTGATGACGTCCGCCACCTCGAACACGTCGTTCATGTTGTGGCTCACGAGCACGACGGCGAGGCCGGCGTCGGCCAGCCGGCGCACGAGCTGGAGCACCTGCTCCGTCTGCGCGACGCCGAGGGCGGCCGTGGGCTCGTCGAGGATGACGACGCGGCTGTTCCACAGCACCGCGCGCGCGATCGCGACCGTCTGGCGCTGACCGCCCGACAGGCTCGCGACGTGCTGCCGGATGGAACGGACCGTCCGGACCGACAGCCCCGCGAGCACCTCCGCGGCGCGCGTCTCCATCGTCGCCTCGTCGAGCCGGACGCCCTTCTTGAGCTCCCGGCCGAGGAACATGTTGTGGACGATGTCGAGGTTGTCGCACAGGGCGAGGTCCTGGTACACGACCTCGATGCCCAGCTCGCTGGCCTTCGCGGGGTCGGAGATGTGGGCGGGCTCGCCCTCGAAGAAGACCTCACCGGCGTCGAACGGGTAGATGCCCGCGATGCACTTGATGAGCGTCGACTTGCCGGCTCCGTTGTCGCCGACCAGCGCGGTGACCTCACCGGCCCGTGCGACCAGGTCCACGCCTCGCAGGGCGTGCACCGCACCGAAGTTCTTCCGCCCGCCGCGCACCTCGAGGGTCGGCGGCGGTGCCAGGTCGGGTGCGCCGTGCGCTGGGGTTCTCATGGTCCACCTCGTCGTGTCCTGCGGCTCCCCTGATCGCGGGGGTCGCCGCTGCCTGGGGGCGAGCCGTCGTCGTCCGCTCGGTCGCGGTCGGTGGCTCGCCCGGGTGCTGTCCGCGGCCCGTCGTCCGGTGCTCCTGCGGCCTGCGCGTCGGCGCGACGGGCGCCCGGTG
>JAEWCA010000259.1 GCA_023390875.1 Actinomycetes bacterium | reverse complement strand
CCCCGGAGGCCATCACGTCCGCGGTGCTCGACCTGGACCGGTCGTACGTCGCGGTCCAGGGCCCGCCGGGCACCGGCAAGACGTACACGGGCGGGCACGTCATCGCGGCGCTCGCGGCGCAGGGCTGGAAGGTCGGGGTCGTCGCTCAGTCGCACGCGGTCGTCGAGAACATGCTGCGGTCCGTCGCGGGCGCGGGCCTCGACCCGACCCGCATCGCGAAGAAGTACACGACGCACCCGCCGACCGACCCGGTGTGGCAGCCGCTCAAGGACGACCGCGACTTCGGCGCGTTCTACGGGCGGCAGGCCGGCGGTTTCGTCGTCGGCGGCACCACGTGGGACTTCACGAACGAGAACCGGATCCCCCGCGACAGCCTCGACCTCGTGGTCGTCGACGAGGCCGGTCAGTTCGCGCTCGCGAACACCGTCGCGGTGTCCGTCGCGGGCCGCAACCTCCTGCTGCTCGGCGACCCGCAGCAGCTCCCGCAGGTCAGCAAGGGCAGCCACCCGCTGCCGGTCGACCGGTCGGCGCTCGGCTGGCTGGCGGACGGCCACGACACGCTGCCCGACGAGCTCGGCTACTTCCTCGACCGCACGTGGCGCATGCACCCCGCGCTGACCGCGGCGGTGTCCCGCCTGTCGTACGAGGACCGGCTGACGGCGGTCGAGGACACCGCGCGACGGTCGCTCGACGGCGTCGCGCCGGGCGTCCGGACGGTGCTCGTCGACCACGAGGGTCACTCCGTCGCCTCGCCGACGGAGGCGGCGGCGGTGCTCGGGACCGTCCGGGACCTGGTGGGTCGCCGCTGGCAGGACCCGCGCACGGGTGTCGACCGGCCGCTCGCGCCGCACGACGTGCTCGTCGTCGCCCCGTACAACGCCCAGGTGTGGACGGTCCGCCGGGTGCTCGAGAGGGCCGGGCTCGGCGCCGTCCGGGTCGGCACGGTCGACCGGTTCCAGGGGCAGGAGGCCCCCGTCGTGATCGTGACGACGACCGCCTCGTCGGCCGACGACGTGCCGCGCGGGATGGAGTTCCTGCTCAACCGCAACCGGGTCAACGTCGCGATCTCCCGGGCCCAGTGGTGCGCGGTCGTCATCCGCTCCCGCGCCCTGACGGACTACCTCCCGACCGGGCCGGCCCAGCTCGCCGAGCTCGGCGCGTTCCTCGGCCTGGCAAGCCGGACCTGATGAACCCGCTCGGCGACGTGCTCCTCGTCCTGCCGTGCAGTGCGTTTGACGTCGTACGGGGTCTTGCTGTCCACCCGACGTCGTGACTACAGTCGAGTTTAGTAAAGCTGACTGTAGTAAGGGTGGTGGTCCCGCGTGACGTTCGTCGGCCGGCGACGCGAGCTGGACGCGCTCGCCGCGCACCTCGACGTGGTGCGCGAGGGACGGCGGGCAGATCCCGGGGTCGCCGTCATGCTGCGGGGCCGCCGACGGATCGGGAAGTCGCGGCTCGTGGACGAGTTCACGCGGCGGTGCGGCGCACCGGTCGTGTACTTCCAGGCAGCCCGCCGGGCACCCCTGACCGAGGAGCTCGCGTCGCTGACGCTCGCCGTCGCGACCTCCGCACTCCCCGACGCCTCGATCGCCTCCGACACGGCCCCCCGGACGCTCACGGCCGCCCTCACCCTGCTCGCGAGTGCGTTGCCGGACGACCAGCCCTCCGTCGTCGTGATCGACGAGCTCCCGTGGCTCCTGGAACACATCGACGGTGGCGCAGGCGAGCTCCAGCGCGCGTGGGACACCCGTCTCTCGAAGAAGCCCGTCCTGCTCCTGCTTCTCGGGTCGGACCTCGCCATGATGGAGCAGCTCACAGCCCCCGACCAGCCGTTCTTCGGTCGAGCGGCCGAGATGGTCGTCGACCCGCTCACGCCCACCGATGTCAGCCGCATGATCGGCGGATCGGCGTTCGACGGGTTCGACGCCTACCTCGTCACCGGCGGGCTCCCGCTGGTCGCCCAGGAGTGGGACCAGGGATGGTCGACGCGCAGGTTCCTCGAGCACTCGTTCAGCTCGTCGACCAGCGCACTCGTCGTCGCCGGCAGCCGCGCGCTGGACTCGGAGTTCCTGGAGGCGTCTCGCGCCCGGGGAGTCCTCACCGCGATCGGCGGCCGGGGCGAGCGGACGTTCGGCGCCATCCAGTCGGACGGCGGCGCCGAAGCGCTCAACGCCACCACCCTGACCTCGACCCTCCGGATGCTCCGTGACAAGCGGGTCGTGGCTGCCGACGAGCCGTTGTCGGCCCGGTCGGCGCCGAAGAACATCCGCTACCGGATCGCCGATCCGGCGTTGCGGTTCTGGTTGGCCTTCGTCGAGCCCGCGCTCGGCGAGGTCGACCGGGGCAGGCCCGACCTCGCGCTCGCGCGCGTCGACCGGGGGTTCGCGGCATGGCGAGGGCGGGCGGTCGAGCCGGTCGTCCGTGACGCGCTGTCCCGTCTCCTGCCAGACGACGCATGGCCACATGTCGACCAGGTCGGCGGATGGTGGCCGCGCACGAACGTCCCCGAGATCGACGTCGTCGGCGCATCCTGGGACCGCACGGTGCAGCTCGTCGGCACGATCAAGTGGCGAGCCACCCCGTTGACGACCGGCGATCTCGCGACGCTCAGCGCGGACGCGACGTCGGTTCCCGGTGTCGGCGTCGGCACGCCGCTCGTCGGGGTCTGCCCCGCAGGATCGGATGCTCCGGGCTTCTCGACGGTGTGGGACGCGGCCGACCTCCTCGACGCGTGGCCGTCGGCTGCGCGCTGACGCGCAGTCCGCTCCGCGCGCGGAGCCCGTCGCCAACCGGTAGACACGTGCCTCACGCCCCTGACCCGCCCCCGAATGGACGAGGAGCGCCCCCGTGAGGATCACCGACACCGGCGACCTGTGGTGGAAGAACGCCGTCATCTACTGCCTGGACGTCGAGACGTACATGGACTGGGACGACGACGGCATCGGCGACCTGCCGGGTCTGGTGCAGCGCATCGACCACCTGGCCGACCTGGGCGTCACGTGCCTGTGGCTCATGCCGTTCTACCCGACGGGCAGCGTGGACGACGGCTACGACATCGTGGACTTCTCGGCGGTGGACCCGCGGCTCGGCACCCCGGGCGACCTGGTCGAGCTGATCCGGACGGCCCGCGACCGCGGCATCCGGGTCATCGCGGACCTCGTCGTCAACCACACGTCCGAGAAGCACCCGTGGTTCCAGGAGGCCCGCAAGAGCAAGGACAACCGGTTCCGCGACTTCTACGTGTGGCGCTCGGACAAGCCGCCGTCGACGAAGAACGAGGCCGTCTTCCCGGACAAGGAGGAGGGCATCTGGACGAAGGACGACCGCACGGGCGAGTGGTACCGGCACCACTTCTACCGTCAGCAGCCCGACCTCAACACCGCGAACCCGCTGGTGCGGGAGGCGATCGCGAAGAACATCGGGTACTGGGCGGAGCTGGGCCTGTCGGGCTTCCGGGTCGACGCCGTGCCGTTCTTCCTCGCGGACACCGCGAAGACGCCGTACGACGACGTCGCGAACCCGCACGACTACCTGAAGTCGCTGCGGACGTTCCTGACGAGACGGGCCGGCGACGCGATCCTCATGGGCGAGGTGAACCTGCCGTACGACCAGCAGGCGCTGTTCTTCGGGGACAGCGACGGCGACGGCACGTCGGACGGTGACGAGCTCAACCTGCAGTTCGACTTCATCGGGATGCAGCACCTGTACCTCGCGATGGCCCGCCAGGACGCGACGCCGCTGGCCGAGGCTCTCGCGAGCCGCCCGACGATCCCGCGGGACGCGCAATGGGCGACGTTCGTGCGCAACCACGACGAGCTCACGCTCGACAAGCTGTCCGACGACGAGCGCCAGGAGGTGTTCGCCGCGTTCGGCCCCGACCCGGACATGCAGCTGTACGGCCGTGGCCTGCGCCGCCGGCTGCCGACGATGCTCGGCGGCGACCCGCGCCGGCTCCGCATGGTCTACTCGCTGCTCTTCTCGCTGCCGGGCACGCCGGTCCTGTACTACGGCGAGGAGATCGGCATGGGCGAGAACCTGTCCGCCGAGGACCGGCTCGCGGTGCGGACGCCCATGCAGTGGTCGTCGGGCGAGAACGGCGGCTGGTCGCGCGCACCGAAGCGCAAGCTGGTGCGGCAGCTCACCGACGGCGGGTACGGGCCTGAGCACGTGAACGTCGCGGACCAGCGCCGCGACCCGGACTCGCTGCTCAACTTCGTGCAGCTGCTGATCCGCCGCTACCGCGAGAGCCCCGAGCTGGGCTGGGCGCGTGACACGGAGATCCTCGCGCAGCCGCACCCGTCGGTCCTGGCGCACCGCAGCACGTGGGGCGACGGCTCGACGATCACGCTGCACAACCTGTCCGACCAGCCGGTCATGGTGCCGCTGCGGTTCGAGGACTGCGACGACACCGTCGCGCTCGTCGACCTGCTGCGTGACGGCTCGTGCGCGGTCGCGAAGGACGGCCGCACGGAGGTCGAGCTCGGCGGGTACGGGTACCGCTGGCTGCGCGTGGTCCGGGACGGCGACCGCCGCCTGCTCTGACGGCGGACACCGAATCGTTTCGGCGGGAACCCCTCACGATCTGCTCAGCAGATCCCCAGGAATCTCGCGTACCGTGCGTGGGTCCGCCGCCCCACCCGGGCGGGACCCCCATCCGACGGAGGACCTTCGTGCGCCGCACGACCACCGCCCGCGGCCTCGCGGCCGCCACGCTCGCCCTCGCCCTGTCCTTCTCGCTCGCCGCGTGCTCGGGCGACTCCGGCGGCGACAAGCCGACGGCGTCCGCGTCCGCGTCGGC
>JAEWCA010000231.1 GCA_023390875.1 Actinomycetes bacterium | reverse complement strand
TGGTGGACGAGGCGGTCGATCATGGCGGCGGCGACGACTTCGTCGCCGAAGACTTCGCCCCAGCGTCCGAAGGGCAGGTTTGAGGTGACCAGGATCGAGCCTTGCTCGTAGCGGGACGCGACGAGTTGGAAGAACAGGTTCGCGGCGTCGGTGTCGAAGGGGATGTAGCCGACCTCGTCGATGATGATCAGCTTGTAGCGGCGGATCTTCTTCAGCTCGTTGTCGAGGGCGCCGGACTGGTGGGCGGCGGCGAGCCGGCTGATCCAGTTCGTGGCGGTGTCGAACAGCACGGAGTAGCCGGATTGGGCGGCTTTGATGCCCAGCCCGATCGCGATATGGGTCTTGCCGATCCCGGGCGGCCCGAGCAGGACGACGTTCTCGGCTTTGGGTACGAAGGTCGCGGTCGCGAGGTGGGCCAGCACGTCGCGGCGCAGGCTCGGTAGGTGGTCGAGGTTGAAGTCCTCGAGGGTCTTGATGGCCGGGAAGTGCGCGGTCCGGATCCGCATCATCGCACCGGCTGATTCACGGTCGGCGACCTGGCGTTCAAGGACGGTGGCGAGGTACTCCTCGTGGGACCAGTTATCGGCGCGGGCCTGGTCAGCCAGCGTCTCCCAGGTCCGCCCGATCGTGGGCGTCTTCAACACCCTGGTCAGGTAGGCCAGCTTCGAAGCGAGCGGGTCGGTTGTCGTGGTGGTCACAGTGGTCCTTTCCGATAGCGGGTTCGGGGTGGGGGTTGGGTCCTGACCCCTGTTCTCGGACACGGGGTGGTTTACGCGGCGGGTGCCAGCGTAGTGGTGGTGAAGGCCCTTTCGTAGGCGTTGGGGTTGAGGTAGCCGCACCAGGAGTGGCGGCGCTTGGTGTTGTATCGCGTCAGCCAGGCGAAGGCCTCGCGGCGGCAGGTGATCTCGTCGCTGAAGACGGTCTCATCGCGCAGGACTTCACGTTTGAACGTGGCGTTGAACGACTCCGCCAGCGCGTTGTCCGCGCTCGTGCCGACCGCACCCATGGACTGTGTCACGCCCAGGCCTGCGCATAGCCGGGCGTATGCCTTCGAGGTGTAGACGCTGCCGTGATCGGAGTGGAAGATCGCCCCGGTCAAGGACCCGCGGGTGGCGGCGGCGTCCTTCAGCGTCGTCTCGACCAGCTCGGTGCGCATGTGGTCAGCGACCGCCCATCCGACCAGACGGCGGGAGTAACAGTCGATCACGGTCGCCAGGTAGAGATTGGCGCCGTTAGCCAGTGGCAGGTAGGTGATGTCACCGACGTATTTACGGTTCGGCGCGTCCGCGGTGAAATCGCGTTTGAGTAGGTCAGGGACCACGCTCGCGTTCTGCGCGGGGATCGTGGTGCGGACCCGGCAGCGTTTGACGTAGCCGGCGATCCCGACCTTACGCATCACCCGGGCCACACGCTTGTGATTGACCCGCGAGGCCGCGTCGGCGGTCTCGTTCAGCTCGGCGGTGATCCGTGGGGCGCCCATCGCCGTGTCGGCGGCGTGAACAGCGCGGATCCGCTCCGCCAGGGCCGCGTCGTCAGCCTCACCCGCGGCACGTGCCTGCGCCCCGGCGAGCCAGGCGTAGTAGGAGGAACGGGCCACCTCGACCAGCTGGCACAGTCGCTTCACCTCGTAGGCGGCGGAATGGTCGGCGACGAACTGGAAGCGACTCACCAGCGCGTCTCCCCGGCGAAATACTTGGCCGCCGATCGCAGGATCTCTCGCTCGGTCAGCAGCTTGCGTTCGTTGATCTCCAACTCCCGCACCCGAGCCCGTAACCGGCACAGCTCCTGATCAGCGGTCTCGTCCGCGCAGGCGTCATCCCAGCGCGCCGCGGAGCTGCTGGCGCGGACCGGGCTGTCGACCCGGGCGCCTTGGGCATCGGTCTTCTTCCCGGTGCCCAGCTCGCGCAGCCACGTCGTCAGCGTGCCCCGCACAACCCCCAGATCATCCGCGATCCCCCGGACCGTGGCACCGGGGGTGGACTCATACAACTCGACGGCCTGACGGCGGAACTCCTCGGAGTACGTCTTCCTGGCCATGATGAACAGATCATCTCGCTCTCTCCCGACGTGCGGGATACAGCGTGTCCAAGGTCCAGGGTCAGGTCCCCATTCCGCCAGCGTGGCGAAACCAGCGCATCCCGACCGGGACCGACACCCCGACGGCGATCGAAGCCTGGGCCGTGGTGATGCCCGTAGTGATCAGTCGCCAGAACTGCCGCTGTACCACCCGGGACGGATCGGGCCGTCCGGGCGAGCGCATCGCCGGCCTCAGCGCCCGGTCAGCACGCCACTGCCGGCGAAGCTCTTCAGGCGCGTCGCTGGCCCTCTTGCTCCAGTCCGCTGTTGCCATCGTTGGACACCTCCGCGGTCGAGGTGTTGCGACGACCGGTTGAATCCGCCCTGCGATCCTCGGTCCGTGTGCGCTACTACGCTGCCCAGGTCGGCGCCTTGCCGCTGTCGAGTCCAGATCGCCTGGTCAAGGGCGTCCAGGACCAGCTGGGTGCTCATCGACGTCCCGGCGCGCCACCCGATGATCCGGCGGGCGTAGGCGTCGATGACGAACGCGACGTAGACCCATCCTGACCAGGTCGACACGTACGTCATGTCCGCGACCCATAGCCGGTCCGGGGCGGACGGGGCGAAGCGGCGTTTGACCAGGTCGCGCGGTCGGGGCGCGGCCGGGTCGGGGATCGTGGTCCGCTTGACCTTTCCGCGGACCGCGCCGGCCAGACCCTGCTGGCGCATGAGCCGTTCGACCGTGCAGCGCGCGAAGTAGTGCCCCTTAACGTGGTGTAGTTCGCGGTGGTCGCTCCCGCCTCGTCGTAGACGGGCGCGGTCACCGTGTAGTCCCTTCGAGGAAACTCTCACATCCCACTCGAAAGGCATCTTCACGATGACCGCACCTCATATTGTCGACCCTGCCGGCCTGCTCAGCGAAGCCCTGGCGGACGCGTCGCCGGATCTGATGCGCAGCTTGCTGCAGACCATGATCAACGCGTTGCTCTCCGCCGACGCGGACGCCGTCGTCGGCGCGGAGTGGGGCCAACGCTCCAGCGACCGGGTCACCCAGCGCAACGGCTACCGACACCGCGATCTCGACACCCGTGTCGGGACCATCGACGTCGCGATCCCGAAGCTGCGGCAGGGCACGTACTTCCCGGAATGGCTGCTGGAGCGCCGCAAACGCGCCGAGACCGCGCTGATCACCGTCGTCGCGGACTGCTACCTCGCCGGCGTCAGCACCCGCCGGATGGACAAGCTGGTCAAGACGCTCGGGATCCACTCACTGTCCAAGTCGCAGGTGTCCCGGATGGCCGCCGAGCTCGACGAGCATGTTGACCAGTTCCGGCACCGCCGCCTCGACGACGCCGGCCCGTTCACGTTCGTTGCCGCCGACGCGCTCACCATGAAGGTCCGTGAAGGCGGGGTCGTGATCAACGCCGTCGTGCTCGTCGCGACCGGTGTCAACGCCGACGGCCGCCGCGAAGTCCTCGGCCTGCGGGTCGCCACGAGCGAGACCGGGGCGGCGTGGAACAGTTTCTTCGCTGACCTCGTCGCCCGCGGCCTCGGCGGGGTCCGGCTCGTCACCAGCGACGCGCATGCCGGGCTCGTGGAGGCGATCGCGGCGCACCTGCCCGGAGCGGTCTGGCAAAGATGCCGCACCCATTACGCGGCCAACCTGATGTCTGTCACGCCGAAGACGATGTGGCCGGCGGTGAAGGCAATGCTCCACTCGGTCTACGACCAGCCCGACGCGAAGTCCGTGCATGCCCAGTTCGACCGGCTCCTCGACTACGTCGACGGGAAGCTCCCCGCCGCGTTCGAGCACCTCGACACGGCGAGGGCCGACATCCTCGCGTTCACCGGGTTCCCCGAAGGTCTCTGGCAGCAGATCTGGTCCAACAACCCCAACGAGCGCCTCAACCGGGAGATACGCCGCCGCACCGACTCCGTCGGCATCTTCCCGAACCGGGACGCGATCATCCGCCTCGTCGGCGCCGTGCTCGCCGAGCAGACCGACGAGTGGGCCGAAGGCCGCCGCTACCTCGGCCTCGACATCCTCGCCAAGTCCCGACTCACCCTCGTCGACGACACCAGCGCCGAGGCGGTGACCACCGACAGCGTCCTCGAGCTCACCGCCTGATCCATCAATAAATCGAAGGAACCCGAACTACACCATCTCCAGGGGCTTGACCACACGACGCCCCTCGTGACCCGTTCGCACTGCCCGCGGTCGTCCTGGCCTCCCTGACTGTGAAGCAGCGCCGTGAGGTGGAGCGCAAGTAGAAGAGCACGCACCGGGTCCCTCTTGGCGGCCCACGGTTCTTGTCGTTGACTCTTGACTCTTGGTGCCAGATGCGCTATATGAAAACCCATAGCCACTGCGATAGGTCAGTGGTCACGCAACAGGATCAGGAAGGAGTGTTCGACGATGGCTCAGTTGCTGATGCGCACCGACCCGTTCCGCGAGCTCGACCGGCTCGCCCAGCAGCTGTACCGAGGCAACGGCACGCTGGCCTACCCGGGCGCGATGCCGATGGACGCGTGGCGCGAGGGGGATACCTTCGTGGTGGAGTTCGACCTGCCGGGTATCGCCCCGGAGGCGATCGAACTCGACGTGGAGCGCAATGTGGTGACCGTCCGGGCGGAGCGTCCGGCGCGAAGCGACACCCAAGAGATGCTCGCCGCCGAGCGGGCCCGCGGGACCTTCAGCCGCCAGCTGGTGTTGGGCGACAATCTGGACACCGAGAACATCGAGGCCGGCTACGACGCGGGCGTGCTCACGCTGCGGATCCCGGTGGCCGAACAGGCCAAGCCGCGCAAGATCGAGATCACCAGTGTTGGATCCGGCCGGCAGGCCATCGACGCCTAGGGCTCGTCTCGGAGGTCGCCATGACCACGATCGCGCACCCTGGCAACCCGCTCGGTCCCCCTTGGGTCGGGGAGTTCATCGAGTTGGTCTGCTCCGACCCGGAGTTGGTCGTTGCGGAGTTCGCAGCCATCATCGCAGCGGAATGGCCGACTTTGCCCCCGCCCTGCCCCCCTCTGCGCTGCTCGGTCGACCCACGCCCGGCCCCAGTACACGAACGATGGGGCGAGGACGTCCGTAGCTGGCCGAGCCAGCGGCCGCGGGGTCCCGGAACCGGCGAGTGGCCCCGGGAGCGCTCACCGCCTCGTCGGGTGGGCAAGTTTCCAGCACTGGACCGAGACGCCGCCGTCGAGCTTTGACTTTCAGGAGGTGACCGAGCAGCGAGACAACTAGAGCATGGGAGCGACCGCCGGCTCCGCGCGCCATTCATCTCGTACCTTCGTCGTCCCCACGGTGACGAGCCGCCCCTCCAGGGCAAGCGGGAGTACCCCCCGGGCGCGCCGGGCCAGCAGTCAATGCAC
>JAEWCA010000143.1 GCA_023390875.1 Actinomycetes bacterium | reverse complement strand
CGCTCACGCTGCTGTCGCGTCCGCTCACGGCGGCGACGGCCGTCGCGGGCCGGGTCGGCCGCGCCGCGAGCACCCCCGGCGGCTCCGCGGAGGAGGACGAGGAGGAGCTGCGCGACATGGTGCAGCGCGTGAGCGAGTCCGAGGCGATCGAGGACGAGGAGCGCGAGATGTTCCGCTCGGTCCTCGAGCTCGGCGACACGCTCACCCGCGAGGTCATGGTGCCGCGCACCGACATGGTCACCACGTCCGCGGACACGCCGCTGCGCAAGGCGCTCGCGCTGCTGCTGCGGTCCGGGTTCTCGCGCGTGCCGGTCGTCGGGGAGTCCGTCGACGACATGCGCGGCGTGCTCTACCTCAAGGACATCGTGCAGCGGCTCACGCGCGGCATGGACGACGGCCTCGACCAGCCGGCGTCGTCGCTCGCGCGGCCCGCGGTGTTCGTCCCCGAGTCGAAGCCCGTCGACGACCTGCTCCGCGAGCTGCAGGCGGGCGCGTCTCACCTGGCGCTCGTGGTCGACGAGTACGGCGGGATCGCCGGCCTCGTGACGATCGAGGACGCGCTCGAGGAGATCGTCGGGGAGCTCACCGACGAGCACGACCGGAGCGCCCCCGTGGTCGAGCAGGTCGCCGAGGGGCTGTACCGGGTGCCCGCGCGGTTCGGCCGCGACGAGCTCGGCGAGCTGTTCGGGATCGAGGTCGACGACGAGGACGTCGACACCGCCGGCGGCCTGCTGGCCAAGGCGCTGGGTAAGGTTCCCCTGCCGGGGTCCGAGGGCGAGATCCACGGGCTGCACCTCGTCGCCGACCGGGCCGAGGGTCGCCGCCGCAGGCTCGCCACCGTCCTCGTCGACCTGGTCGAGCCGCACCCGCCCGCGCAGGACGACCCGGCGCGCACCACGACCGAGAACCACGGAGCCGCACGATGACCTTCCGCTCAGGATTCGCCTGCTTCGTCGGCCGGCCCAACGCCGGCAAGTCGACGCTGACGAACGCCCTCGTGGGTCAGAAGGTCGCGATCACGTCCGGCCGCCCGCAGACCACGCGGCACACCGTGCGCGGCATCGTGCACCGGCCCGACGCGCAGCTCGTGCTCGTCGACACGCCCGGCCTGCACCGGCCCCGCACGCTGCTCGGGGAGCGGCTCAACGACCTCGTCAAGGACACGCTCACCGAGGTCGACGTCGTCGGGTTCTGCCTGCCGGCCGACCAGAAGGTGGGCCCCGGCGACCGGTTCATCGCCGACCAGCTCGCCGAGCTCGCGCGCGACGGGCGGGGGACGCCCGTGGTCGCGATCGTCACGAAGGCGGACCTCGTCGGCAAGGGGCGGCTCGCGGAGCACCTCATGGCCGTCGCGAAGCTCGGCGAGTGGGCCGACATCGTGCCGGTGTCCGCGACGTCCGGGTACCAGGTGAAGGTGCTCGAGGACGTGCTCGTCGGCCACCTCACGGAGGGGCCCGCGCTCTACCCCGACGGTGAGCTCACCGACGAGCCCGAGTCCGTGATGGTGGCCGAGCTCGTGCGCGAGGCGGCGCTCGAGGGCGTGCACGACGAGCTGCCCCACTCGCTCGCGGTCGTCGTCGACGAGATCGTGCCGCGCGACGAGCCGTCGAGCGACGGTCGCCCGTTCCTCGACGTGCGCGTGCACCTGTTCGTGGAGCGCGACAGCCAGAAGGCCATCATCATCGGCAAGGGTGGAGCCCGGCTGCGCGACGTCGGCAGCCAGGCCCGCCGCGGCATCGAGGCGCTGCTCGGCGCGCGCGTCTACCTCGACCTGCACGTCAAGGTCGCCAAGGACTGGCAGCGCGACCCCAAGCAGCTCGGCCGGCTGGGGTTCTGACGTGCTGCGCAGCGAACGGAGCATCCGGGTGCGGCGCAGGCTCGCACGGGCCACGCACGTCGCGTCGGGGCCGTACCGCCTGGTCGCGAGCACGGCGCTCGGGGTCGTCGCCCTCGCGGTGCTGGGCGCCGTCATGGGCCCCCAGTGGGACCCCGTCCCGCTCGAGGACCCGCTGCCCGTGACGTCGACGTCGACCGCGATCGGCGACGCGCCCGCGCTGAAGAAGTACGACGTGAGGACGTCGGTCGTCGACGTCCGGCTCGACGACGGCACCACGGTCCAGGCGCAGATCAGCGAGCCCGTCGGCCTCGACGGGCCGGCACCCGGGGTCGTGTTCGTGCACGGCGCCGGCACCGGGAAGTACTCGATCGCGTTCCTCGCGCAGGCGCGCGCCCTCGCCGAGTCGGGCGTCGTCGCGATGGTGCCGAACAAGCGGCTCGACACGTACACCACCCGGCACCGCGACTACGTACAGATGGCGCACGACTACGACGCGTCCGTCGACGTGCTGCGCCGCCACGAGGGCGTGGACCCCGACCGGGTCGGCGTGTACGCCGAGAGCGAGGGCGGCTGGATCGCGCCCGTCATGGCGACCATCGACCCGCGGATCGGCTTCGTCGTGCTCGTGTCGTCGCCGGTCGTGCCGCCGCGCGAGCAGGCCGCGTTCGCGGTCGACTCCTACCTGCGCAACACCGGGGTGCCGCAGGAGGTGTTCCGCGCGATCCCGCGAGCCGTCGGCATGTCGCTGCCGGGCGGCGGCTTCGAGTACGCGGACTTCGACGTCACGCCGTACCAGCGACAGCTCACGCAGCCCGTCCTCATGGTCTACGGCACGGGCGACGCGTCCATGCCGGTGCTCCAGGGCGCCGAGCAGCTCATCGGCGACGCCGCCGTGAACGGCGACACCGCCGTGACGGTGCGCTACTACGAGGGCGCCAACCACGGCATCCGCGTGGACGGAGTGGTGTCCGCGACGTTCCTGCGCGACCTGTCGGGCTGGGTGCTGGGACTGCCCGCGACGGCGGACGCGGCACCGCGGGTCGCGGGCGCCACACCCGAGCAGACGTACGTCGCGGCACCCGTGCCGGAACCGCGCTGGCTCGGCGACGGCGACATCGTCGTCGGCACCGTGCTCGGGTCCGTCGCGCTCCTCGTGCTCGGCCCGCTGCTGCAGACGGCGGGCGCGATCGGGCTCGCGCTGTTCGTCGCGCGCGACAACAGGATCGGCGACTTGATGCCACTGCTGCCGATCGGGCTAGCGCTTCTGCTGCTCGGGCTCGGCATCGGCGTCTCCTGGCCGCAGGTCTCCTCGCGGCTGCTGCAGGCCGCGCCGCAGGGCGAACGCGACCTGAGCTCGGCCTCGATCTCGAT
>JAEWCA010000120.1 GCA_023390875.1 Actinomycetes bacterium | reverse complement strand
GGTCGCCCGCGTACACCCCGGACAGCACGGCGTCGGCGACCGCGCGCACGTCGGCGGGGCCGGGCGCGTCGGCCACCCCCGCGACGACGTCGTGCACGGGCGCCGCGTGCACGCCCATCCGGTATCGCTCCGCGACCGTGCGCGGGTCGCGCAGCACCCACTCGCGCAGCACGTACAGCCGCCACAGTGCTCCGGGCAGCGAGTCGGCCGGGCTGTCGGACCACAGCTCCGCGACCATGTCGAGGCCCTCGGTCTCGACGAGCGCCACGAGCCGGGCCACGACGTCCGGGTCCGCGTTGGCGCGTCCCTGGTGGACGAGCGCGGCGGCCGTCGTGTGCGCCACCTCGTCGCGCAGCGCGGGGTCGAGCGCACCGGGGAGCGCGTCGGCCTGCGCGGGGTCGAGCATCGCCGGGCGCCGCGGGCGACGCGGCTCACCGCTGTCGGTCATCGTCCGCTCCGTCCTGCCGTCGTCGTCCGCGCCACCGCGCGGCCCGGGCCCGTCGTCCCACCCTCGCGCGTGGTGCCGGCCGGCGCTCGTCCCGAGGGCGGACCGGACGATCCTGCACCCTGCGGACGGAGGCCGCGAAACCCCGTTCGACGTGCGTCGTCATGCCCTGCGGGCCACAGTAAGGAAGATCTCCCGGGATGGGCTCGGGGTCCAGGAGGTGCCGATCATGTCCCACGCGTCAACGTCGCCGCAGGGGGCGGCGGCCGGCGGCGGCGAGTACCGCAGCCCGCACCACAAGAAGGCGATCGCGCTCGCCACGGCAGCCGCCGTCGGCGGGTTCCTGTTCGGCTTCGACAGCTCGGTCATCAACGGCGCGGTCGACGCGTTCGGCGTGCACTTCGACATCGGCTCGGCGCTGCAGGGCTTCGCGGTCGCCATCGCCCTGCTCGGCTGCGCGGTCGGCGCGTGGGCGGGCGGCCGGCTCGCGGACCGCTGGGGCCGGCCGCGCGTGATGTTCCTCGGCGCGGTGCTGTTCTTCGTGTCGTCGATCCTCACCGGCATCGCGTTCTCGATCTGGGACTTCATGCTGTGGCGCACGATGGCGGGCTTCGGCATCGGCATCGCGTCCGTGATCGCGCCGGCGTACATCGCCGAGATCGCACCGGCGGCGCTGCGCGGCCGGCTCGGGTCGCTGCAGCAGCTCGCGATCACGCTCGGCATCTTCGCCGCGCTGCTGTCCGACCAGATCATCGCGTCGTCCACGAACCCCGAGGAGGGTCAGCTCGCGGCGTCCGCGGAGCTGTGGGGCCTGCAGGCGTGGCGGTGGATGTTCATCGTCGCGGTGATCCCCGCGACCGTGTACGGGATCCTCGCGCTACGCATCCCCGAGTCGCCGCGCTACCTGGTCTCGATGCGCCGCGAGGACGAGGCGTACGACGTCCTCAAGGACGTCCTGGGGCCCGACGAAGACCCGCGGGCGCGCATCGACGAGATCAAGAGGACGATCGCCGAGGACAAGGAGCACGCGCAGCACGCGACGCTCCGCAAGCCGGGCGGCGGGCTGCTGCCCGTGGTGTGGGTCGGGATCCTGCTGTCGGTGTTCCAGCAGTTCGTCGGCATCAACGTGATCTTCTACTACTCGAACACGCTGTGGCAGGCGGTCGGGTTCGACGAGAGCGACTCGTTCATGGTCTCGACGATCACGTCGATCACGAACGTGGCCGTGACGTTCATCGCGATCGCGCTCATCGACAAGGTCGGCCGCCGTCCGCTGCTGCTCATCGGGTCCGCGGGCATGGCCGCGTCCCTGGCGATCATGGCGGTCGCGTTCACGCAGTCCACGGGCAGCGGTGACAACCTCACGCTGACGGGCTCGTGGGGCACGATCGCGCTCGTGGCGGCGAACGCGTTCGTCGTGTTCTTCGGCGCCACGTGGGGCCCGCTCGTGTGGGTGCTGCTCGGCGAGATGTTCCCGAACCGGATCCGGGCCGCCGCGCTCGGTGTGGCCGCCGCGGCCCAGTGGATCGCGAACTTCCTCATCACGATCTCGTTCCCGCCGCTGCTCGACACGTTCGGGGCGTCGATCCCGTACCTCATGTACGCCATCTTCGCGACGCTGTCGTTCTTCTTCACGCTCTGGAAGGTGCCGGAGACGAAGGGCGTGCAGCTCGAGGACATGGAGAGCATCCGGGTCGAGCGCAACCGTCGGGGCAGCGCGACGCCCGTCTGACCGACTGCCGACGGCCCCTGGTCCCCCGCGTCCCGCGGCGGTGGCCGGGGGCCGTCGTCGCGCCTGCCGCCTCCCGGTGCGTGGCGGGCGCCACTGATACCTGCATCCTGCAACAGTTGTCTCATGCAACATCTTGGGCGTACAGTAATTGCTGTAGGCAACCAAGGGGCATGATGACCGACCCGACCGAGACCCCGCACCGCGAGCTCCTGCGCGCCCTCGAGCGGTTCGGGCGAGCGGTCCGCGAGGCGTCGTACCTGCTGGCCAAGCAGTACCCCTGCACCCGCGGCTCGGTGTCCGTGGTCCGCATGCTCGACCGGCGCGGCACGATGCAGGTCGGCGACATCGCCGACGCCCTGCACGTCGACATCTCCGTCGCGAGCCGCCAGGTCAGCACGCTCGTCACCGAGGGGTACGTCGAGCGCGCGGTCGCCGGCGACGACCGCCGCGTCCGCACCCTGCGGCTCACCCCCGCCGGCCAGGAGCTCGCCGCCCGGCTGCGGGCCGACACGGACCACCGGATGGCCGAGCTGTTCGCGGACTGGTCGCCCGCCGACGTCGTCGCGTGCGCCGACGTGCTCGACCGGCTCACCGGGACGCTCGAGGCGTCGACGCGCACCGACGACGCGCACGAGCGCGCGCGCGAGCTGCTGCCGACCTGAGCGGTCGCGCCCCCACCCACCTGACCTGTCTGACCGACCTGCCGACGACGCCGGGTCCGCACCCACCGTCCGCACCAGCACGAGAGCGAGCCCCCGCCATGAGCCAGACCACCGACGCACCACCCGAGCAGGACGCCGCCACCGGCCGCGCCCCCGCCATGACGCACCGCGAGATCCTCGAGTCGATGTCGGGGATCCTCCTCGGGATGTTCGTCTCGATCCTCGCGACGAGCGTCGTCTCCTCGTCCCTGCCGCGGATCATCACCGACCTGCACGGCGCGCAGTCCGCGTTCACGTGGGTCGTCACGGCGACCCTGCTGACCACCACGATCTCGACCCCGATCTGGGGCAAGTTGGCCGACCTGGTCAACCGCAAGCTGCTCATCCAGCTCGCGCTCGTCATCTCCGTGGTCTCGTCGGCCCTCGCCGGCCTGTCGCACACCACCGGGATGCTCATCGGCATGCGCGCCCTGCAGGGCATCGGCGCCGGCGGTCTGACCGCGCTCGGCACGATCCTCATCGCCGACATCATCAGCCCGCGCGAGCGCGGCCGGTACATGGGCCTCATGGGCGCCGTGATGGGCGTCGGCATGGTCGGCGGCCCGCTGCTCGGCGGCGTCATCACCGACGCGATCTCGTGGCGCTGGAACTTCTTCGTCGGCCTGCCGTTCGCGATCGCCGCGATCGTCGTGCTCCAGCGCACGCTGCACCTGCCGCAGCGGGCCCGCAAGGTCGTGCGCATCGACTACTGGGGTGCCGCGCTGATCTCCGTGGGCATCGCGACCCTGCTGCTGTGGGTCACGTTCGCGGGCAACAGCTACGACTGGCTGTCCTGGCAGACCGCCGTCATGGTGCTCGGCTCGCTCGCCCTGCTGGCGGTGGCCTGCGTGGTCGAGACGAAGGTCGCCGACCCGATCATCCCGATGCACCTGTTCCGCAACCGGACGCTCGTGCTCTCCGTCATCGCGTCCGTCGCGGTGGGCGTGGCCATGTTCGGCACCTCGGTGTTCCTCAGCCAGTACATGCAGGTGGCGCGCGGCAAGACGCCGACGGAGTCCGGCCTGCTGACCGTGCCGATGATCCTGGGCCTGTTCACGTCCTCGACGATCAGCGGCCGGCTCATCACGAAGTACGGGCGCTACAAGGGCTTCATGGTGGCGGGGGCGATCACGCTGACCACCGGGCTCGCCCTGATGGGGACGATCCGCTACGACACGAGCTTCGTGCTGGTGGGGCTGTTCATGTTCGTGATGGGCGCCGGCCTGGGCATGCT
>JAEWCA010000114.1 GCA_023390875.1 Actinomycetes bacterium | reverse complement strand
CCTCCCGCGTCGACGCCGGCTGCGTCGACCGCACCGGCTCCGACGCCGACGCCGACGCCCGTCCCGGACGCCGAGCTCACCATCGTCGCCGCGGGCGACGTGCTGCCCCACCTGCCCGTCGTCGGGTCCGCCCGCACGCCCGACGGGTACGACTTCGGACCGTTGCTGGCCCCGCTCGACCGGTGGGTGCGGCCGGCGGACCTCGCGCTGTGCCACCTCGAGGTGCCGGTCGCCCCCGCCGGGTCGCGCCCCAGCGGCTTCCCCGTGTTCGGCATCCCGTCGCAGATCGCGGCGGGCCTCGCGGCGCAGGGCTGGGACGGCTGCTCGACGGCGTCGAACCACGCGGTCGACCGGGGTTTCGCCGGTCTCACGGCGACGCTCGACGCGCTCGACGCCGCGGGCCTCGGCCACGTCGGCACCGCACGCACCGCCGCCGAGCAGGCGCAGCCCCAGCTCTACCGGCTCGAGCGCTCGGGCCGCACGGTCACCGTCGCGCACCTGTCCGCGACGTACGGCACGAACGGCATGCCCGTGGACGGCGACAAGCCGTGGTCGGTCGACCGCATCGACGTGCCGGCGCTCGTCGCGCAGGCGACGGCCGCCCGCGCGGCCGGTGCCGACGTCGTCGTCGCGAGCATCCACTGCTGCGTCGAGTACCGGACGGACCCGACGCCCGAGCAGGTCGCGATCGACCAGGCGCTCGCCGACTCCGGGGTCGTCGACCTCGTCATCGGGCACCACGCGCACGTGCCGCAGCCCGTGGTCCGGCTCTCGGGCGGGCCGCGCGGCGAGGGCATGTGGGTCGCGTACGGCCTCGGCAACCTGCTGTCGAACCAGGACGGCGCGTGCTGCTCGCCGGACACCGCGTCGGGGCTGCTGCTGACGGCGCACGTGGTCGCGACCGGCGCCGTCGCCGGGCGGGGGTCGCCCGCCGGTCCGGTGCGCGTCACCGGTGTCGAGTGGACACCCGTGACGGTCGACCGCAAGGGCGGCCACCAGGTGCACGCGCTCGCCGACATCGCGGGCGGCACGGCCACGCTGCCCGTGGCACAGGTCGCGGACCGTCTGGCTCGGGTGCGCGCCGCGGCCGGGGCTCAGGCGACGGAGCGGTCCACGCCGGTGACCCCCACCGGTCCGCCGCCCGTCGTGGTGCCGCGCACCCCCTGAGCACGCTGCGACGTCAGGGGATCGAGTCGGGCGGCTGCGCACCGCCGAACAGCCACCCCTGCCCGTAGCGCCACCCGCTGCGGTGCAGGTAGTCGGCCTGCTGGTCGTTCTCGATGCCCTCGGCGATCGTGACCATCGCGAGCTCGCGGGCGAGCGCGCCGAGCGCACGGGCGACCCGCCCCGCGGTGGGGTCCTCTGGGATGCCGGACGTGAACGACATGTCCAGCTTGACGCCGGCGACGGGCAGGTCGCGCAGGTACGACAGCGGGGACACCCCGGTGCCGAAGTCGTCGAGCAGGATCGGCACGCCGGCCGCGGAGAGCTGCGTGAGCTCGTGCCGGATGCGGGTGCCCGACGCGACGAGCGACGACTCGGTGAGCTCGACCACGATGCGTCCGGGTGCCACGCGGTGGCGGGAGATCTCCGCGAGCAGCGTCGTCGCGAACTCGCCGTCGCCGAGCTGGTCCGCGGACACGTTGACCGACACCCAGCGCGACTGGTCGCTCGTGTGCGCGACGAAGTCGACGACCTGCGTCGCCACGAGCTGGCCGAGCGGCACCGACAGGCCGGCCTCCTGGATCGACGACAGGAACGCGCCCGGCAGCAGGAGGCCGCGGTGCGGGTGCTGCCAGCGGACGAGCGCCTCGTAGCCGACGACCTGCTGGTCCGTGAGGTCGACGATCGGCTGGTAGTGCACCACGAGCTGGTCGTGCTCGATCGCGGTGAGCAGCTCGCGGTGCACGCCCGCGGTCGTGGCCTGCTCCATCGACGCCTCGTACACCTCGGTGCGGCTGCGCCCGGCGGCCTTGGCGCGGTACAGCGCGGCGTCGGCGGCGGCGAGCAGCGACGGGGCGCCGCCCTCGACGAGGTCGGGCGTCGCGAGCGCGATGCCGATGCTCGCGGCCACGGTCAGCCGCCGTCGGGCCACGCGGACGGGCTCGTGCAGCGCCGCGTGGATGGCCGTCGCGACCTCGAACACGGCCCGCGGCCCGTCCGGGTCCTGCACGACGACGACGAACTCGTCGCCGCCCAGGCGGGACACCGTGCCGCGGCGCCCCGTCGCGGCACGCAGCACGCCGGCGACGTGCACGAGCACCTCGTCGCCCGACGCGTGCCCGTACCGG
Organism: Actinomycetes bacterium; assembly: GCA_023390875.1. Classification (GTDB taxonomy): domain Bacteria; phylum Actinomycetota; class Actinomycetes; order Actinomycetales; family Cellulomonadaceae; genus Cellulomonas. The sequence continues at coordinate 3,651 of JAEWCA010000114.1, read as the reverse complement.
TCGTTGATCTCCTTGAAGCCGTCGAGGTCGCACGCGAGCACCGCGACGCGGTCCACGACACCGGGCTGCTCGAGCACGGACTGCAGGACCTCCTGCAGCAGCGTCCGGTTCGCGAGCCCGGTGAGCGGGTCGTGCATCGCGCGGTGGGTGAGCATCTCGGCCTGCAGGCGCGACTCGGTCGAGTCGCGGACCTGCACGACGAAGTGGTCGGGGTCGCCCGCGGGTGTCCGGACGAGCGCGGTGTCGAGCACGACCCACACGAGGTGGTCGTCGGCCCGCTGGTAACGCTTCTCGAGCGAGAACCGGTGCTGCCCGCCGCCGAGCAGCTTGTCGACCTCGAGGCGTTCCGCGGCCCGCTCCTCGGGCGTCGAGAGGTCCTCCATGAGGTAGCCGCGCAGCGCCCCGACGCTCGTGCCGAGCAGCTCAGCGAACGCCGCGTTCGCCTCGACGATCCGCCAGTCCAGGTCGACGAGGGCCATGCCGATCGGCGCGTTCTCCATCGCGACCCGGAACTGCATCTCGGACCGCGTCAGCGCCGCCTCGACCTCGCGCCGCCCGGTCACGTCGACGAGCGTGGTGAGGACGGCCGCGGACTCGCCGTCGGCGCCGGGGACGAGCTGGCTCGACACCTGGACCATGCGTGGCGGCGTGCCCACGGTGCCGGGCAGCGCGACCCCGATCAGCTCGGGTTCGTGCGCGTGGCCGGGCGGGTTGACCCGACCGTTCCCCAGCACCGCCGAGGGGTTCATCGCGAGCCCCTGCTCGTTGAGCAGCACGATCGGCAGGTTCGCCACCCGCAGACCGACCGACGTCGACGCGTCGACCCCGAGGATCGCGGCGGCGCGCTCGGACATGTCGAGCACCTGGCCGCCGAGCGACTGGACGAGCACGCCCTCCTTCGTGACCGACTGCAGCGCGTCGTAGCGGTGCCGCAGCTCGCGCGAGAGGTCGAGCAGCTCGTTGGCCTTGCGCACCTGCGCGCGCTGGCGTCCGAGCAGGACGAGCACCGTGACGAGGGCGACGACGGCGACGACCGCGATGACGAGACTGACCACACCCAGCGGCGCGGCGGCGGCTGCGATCACCGAGCGCCGCCGGACCAGCGTCCGGCGTCGTCCTCCTCCGCGTCGTCGAAGTAGTCGGTCGCGACGGGCGGGTCGCCCGGCATGGCGCCGTCGTCGGCGGCGTACCGGTCCTCCGCGCCTGCGCTCCCCTGGTCGCCGCGCAGCATCGCGAGCGTCGCCGGCAGGTCGTCGGGCTGCACGAGCACCTCGCGCGCCTTCGACCCCTCCGACGGGCCGACGATCTCGCGCGACTCGAGCAGGTCCATGAGCCGCCCGGCCTTCGCGAACCCGACCCGCAGCTTGCGCTGCAGCATCGACGTCGAGCCGAACTGCGTCGTCACGACCAGCTCGGCGGCCTGCAGCAGCAGGTCGAGGTCGTCGCCGATGTCCTCGTCCACCTGCTTCTTGGCGGGTGCGGCGGCGACATCCTGGCGGTAGACGGGCTTGAGCTGCTTCTTGACGTGCTCGACGACCGCGTGGATCTCGGACTCCGACACCCACGCACCCTGCGTGCGCATCGGCTTGGCGGCACCCATCGGCAGGAACAGCGCGTCACCCTGCCCGATGAGCTTCTCGGCGCCCGGCTGGTCGAGGACGACGCGCGAGTCGGTGAGCGAGCTCGTCGCGAACGCGAGACGCGACGGCACGTTCGCCTTGATGAGACCGGTCACGACGTCGACCGAGGGCCGCTGCGTCGCGAGCACGAGGTGGATGCCCGCGGCGCGCGCGAGCTGGGTGATGCGCTGGATCGACGCCTCGACGTCCCGGGGGGCCACCATCATCAGATCGGCAAGCTCGTCGACGATCACAAGGAGATACGGGTAGGTCGCGATCTTGCGCTCCGACCCGGGCAGCGGCTTCACCTTGCCGGCCCGCACGGCGACGTTGAAGTCGTCGACGTGCTTGAACCCGAACATCGCGAGGTCGTCGTACCGGGCCTCCATCTCCCGGACCACCCACTCGAGGGCCTCGGCGGCCTTCTTCGGGTTCGTGATGATCGGGGTGATGAGGTGCGGGATGCCCTCGTAGATCGTGAGCTCGACGCGCTTGGGGTCGACGAGCACCATGCGGACCTCGTCGGGCGTCGACCGCATGAGGATCGACACGATCATCGAGTTCACGAAGCTCGACTTGCCGGCGCCGGGGGCGCCCGCGACGAGCAGGTGCGGCATCTTGGCGAGGTTCGCCGTGACGTACCCGCCCTCGACGTCCTTGCCGACGCCGATGACCATCGGGTGCTCGGTCCGCTTGGCCGCGCTGGAGCGCAGCACGTCGCCGAGCGAGACGGTCTCGCGGTCCGTGTTCGGGATCTCGATGCCGATCGCGGACTTGCCCGGGATCGGCGACAGGATGCGGACGTCCGCGCTGGCCACCGCGTACGCGATGTTCTTGCTGAGCGCGGTGACGCGCTCGACCTTGACGGCCGGCCCGAGCTCGACCTCGTACCGCGTGACCGTCGGGCCGCGGGTGAAGCCCGTGACCTTGGCGTCGATCTCGAACTGGTCGAGCACCGTCGTGAGCGACTCGACGACGCGGTCGTTCGCGGCCGAGCGCACCTTGTGCGGCGCACCCTTCGCGAGGCTGTCCTCGGACGGCAGCGTGTAGAGCACGTCGCCCTCGAGCATCGGCTGCTCGCCGCGCGGCACGCCCGTGGGCTCGGGGGCGACGAGCTCCTTCGACGGCCGCGGGCGGACGACCTCGGTCGGCGCCGTGACCGGTGCGACGGGCTCCGTCGCCTCGTCCTCGGCGCGACGCGCGGCGTCCACGAGCGCGGCCCGCTCGAACGCCTCGTCGCCCTCGTACGCCTCGAGGCGCGTGGGATCGGCGTCGTCGACGGCGTCGGCCCGACGGCGACGGCCGAGCAGCCCCCGCTTGCGGGCGGGCGGCTCGACCTCCTCGACCGCGGTGTGACCGGCGTTGATGACGAGCGGCGCGTCGTCGTCCTCGGTCTCCTGCTCGGTGCGGTGGTTCCCCGTGAGCCGGTCGTACACGCCGCGCAGCCGCGGCACGATCTGGTGCACGGGGGTCGCGGTCACGACGAGCACGCCGAAGAACGCGAGCAGCAGCAGGAGCGCCACGGCGACGCCGGTGGTGAGCAGGCTCGACAGCGGGGTGCCGACCAGGTAGCCGACCACGCCGCCCGCCGCGCGCAGCGCCGCGAAGTCGTCGGTGCCGGGCAGCCCCTGGCCGAGGTGCACGAGCCCGCAGACGGCGAGCGCGATCGCGGTGATCCCGATGGTGATGCGCGAGTTCGCCTGCACCTTGTCGGGGTGCCGCATGAGCCGCACGGCGAGGCCCAGCAGCACGACGGGCACCGCGACACCGACCCGCCCGAACGTCCCGGCGACGACCGCGTGCACGGCGGTGCCGGCCGTGCCGGACAGGTTCCACCACTCGCGCGCGGCGATGACGATCGCAAGGCCCAGCAGCGTGAACGCGAGACCGTCCCGGCGGTGCGACGGGTCGAGGTCGCGCGCGCCGTGCCCGAGGTGGCGTGCGGCGCCGCCGACGAGGTGGGCCGAGCCCATCCAGACGCCGCGGATCATGCGCAGCGGCAGCGCCGGCCGGCGTGGGGCCGGTGCCGGTG
>JAEWCA010000110.1 GCA_023390875.1 Actinomycetes bacterium | reverse complement strand
GCGCTGCTCGCCGGCGCCCCGGCGGAGGTCGAGGTCGGGTTCAGCGGTGACCTGCTGGGCGTCGAGGGGCTGCTCGCGGGGGCGCGGACCTGGCACTCGGGGCTCGCGTCGGTGCTGCCGGATCCGTACGTCGCACTCGCCCGGGCCGGGGTCGCCGGCGACCGCGCGGAGGTCGACCGGTTGCTCGCCGCGGTGCGGCCCGTCGTCGAGCTCGCGCTCGCGCACGGCGTCCCGCGGGTCGTGCACGCGATCGGGGAGATCCTCGGGCTGGGCACAGGGCGGCTGCCGGCGCCGCTGCTGCCGCCCGCGGACGCGGTGGTCACCCGTCTGGAGGGGATGATTCCCCCGCTCGTGGAGCAGCCCGCAACGCGGTGACCTGCGGCGACGCCCGCGAGCGAGGCGGGATGTCGAGCCAGGCCACTCGTCTGTGACCTAGGTCCGGTGTCCGGCGCGTCCGCGACGAGCACAGTGTGAGCGCGGCCACAAGCCGCACATCATCATGTGCTCAACGAGGAGACCCCTGATGCATCCCGACCTGGCCATCGCCCTGTACTCGCGCGAGGAGCACGACCTCGAGGTCCGGCTGGAGCGGCGACGTTCCACGCTCGAGAGCTACGGCCGCCGGGTCCGCCGCGCGCACCGCATGCCCGCGCTGCACCTCCACCACGTCGACCGCACCGGCCGGAGGTAGGCCCCGGGACGTTCGGCCCTCGTCGTGCACGCACCGCCGGACGAGCCTGGGTGGGTGCGGGTGGTCCTCGTGGTCGAGTCGATGTTCGGCTCGACGATGCGCCTGGCCCAGCACGTCGCCGTCGGGTGCGCGTCGATGGACGCCCGGTGCGACGTCATCGAGGCGGGGTGCGCCGTCGGGCGGGTGCCGCCCGACCGCGACCTGCTGGTGCTCGCGTGCCCGACCCACCTGCGGCACGCCCCCACCGCCCGCACCCGGGTCGCCGCCGCAGCCGACGACGGCACGGTCCTGTCGTTCACCGGCGTGACCGACTGGCTCGCGACCGCGGGTCTGCGACGGGACGAGCCGGTGGCCGTGTTCGACACCCGCGTCGACGCACCCTTCTCGGGGTCCGCCGCGAAGGACCTCGCCCGGCGCGTGCGGCGCGCGGGCGGCGGGCTCGTGGTGCCGCCCGCGTCGTTCGTCGTCGTCGGCCGGCACGGCGGTCCCGCGCCCGGTGAGGAGGACCGGGCGTACGCGTGGGGCCGCGAGCTCGTCCGGGCCGTCGGCACCGCGGCGGCCGAGAAGTGACTTAGGTCTCAGATGACGGCTGACCAGCGCACCTAGGTTCCGAAGCGCACGTGGAGAACCTGTGACGAGGTGAGGACGGCCGTGGTCGGGACAGCAGTGGGTGCGGGGATCGGCACGGCGGGCGGGGAGGCGAGCCTCCAGCTCCCGGACCTCGGCGGTGTCGAGGTGCTGTGGGGGATCTCGGGGCGGCTGCTGCTCGCCCTCGGGCTCGTCGTCTGCATGGCCGGGCTCGCGTTCGGCGTCGCGGTGTACCGCGAGCTGCAGGCGCAGCCGGTGCACACGTCGATGCGCGAGGTGTCCGAGCTCATCTACTCGACGTGCAAGGCGTACCTCACGAAGCAGGGGAAGTTCCTGCTGATCCTGTGGGTGTTCATCGCCGCGGTGATCGTCGTCTACTACAAGGCGCTCGTCGGGTTCGGCTGGGGGCGCGTCGCGGTCGTCATCGCGTTCTCGCTGATCGGCATGGCCGGCTCGTACGCGGTCGCGTGGTTCGGCATCCGCGTCAACACGCTCGCGAACTCCCGCACCGCGTTCGCGTCGCTGCGCGGCAGGCCGCTGCCGGTGCACCGCATCCCGCTGCGGTCGGGCATGTCGATCGGCATGGTGCTCATCAGCCTCGAGCTGCTGATGATGCTGCTCATCCTGCTGGCGCTGCCGGGCGACGTGGCCGGTGCGTGCTTCATCGGGTTCGCGATCGGCGAGTCGCTCGGGGCGTCGGCGCTGCGCATCGCGGGCGGCATCTTCACGAAGATCGCCGACATCGGCTCCGACCTCATGAAGATCGCGTTCAAGATCAAGGAGGACGACGCCCGCAACCCCGGCGTCATCGCCGACTGCACGGGCGACAACGCGGGCGACTCCGTGGGTCCCAGCGCGGACGGCTTCGAGACGTACGGCGTCACCGGTGTCGCGCTCGTGACGTTCGTGCTGCTGGGCGTGCACGACCCGTCCGTGCAGGCGACGCTCCTGGTGTGGATCTTCGTCGTCCGCGCCGTGATGATCGTGGCCTCCGCCGCGTCGTACCTGGTCAACGACGCGTGGACCCGCCGCAGGTACCGGGACGCGGACCGGATGGACTTCGAGGCGCCGCTGTCGAGCCTCGTGTGGATCACGTCGGCGGCGTGCATCGTCGCGACGTTCGTGACCACGGCGGCGGTGCTGCGAGGGAGCGGCGCCGACGCCCAGTGGTGGCGGCTCGCGCTGATCATCTCGTGCGGCACGGTGGCCGGTGCGCTGATCCCGGAGCTCGTCAAGGCGTTCACGTCGACGCAGAGCCGGCACGTCCGTGAGGTCGTCAAGAGCTCGCGGCAGGGCGGGCCGTCGCTCAACATCCTGTCCGGCCTGGTCGCCGGCAACTTCTCGGCCTACTGGCTGGGCATGGTCGTCGTCGGGCTCATGGGCGGCGCGTACCTCATCAGCACGCAGGGGCTCGGCGACCTCATGGTCGCGCCGTCGGTGTTCGCGTTCGGGCTCGTCGCGTTCGGCTTCCTCGGCATGGGACCCGTGACCATCGCGGTCGACTCGTACGGACCCGTGACGGACAACGCGCAGAGCGTCTACGAGCTGTCGGTGATCGAGGACCTGGACGACATCGACGCGTCGCTCGACCGCGAGCACGGCTTCACGCCGCAGTGGGACCGCGCCAAGCGGATGCTCGAGGAGAACGACGGCGCAGGCAACACGTTCAAGGCCACCGCCAAGCCGGTGCTCATCGGCACCGCCGTGGTCGGCGCGACGACCATGATCTTCTCGATCATCGTCGGCCTCACGCACGGCCTCACGACCGGTCTCTCGCAGCTGTCGCTGCTGCACCCGCCGTTCCTGCTCGGGCTCGTCACCGGCGGCGCCATGATCTTCTGGTTCACCGGCGCGTCCATCCAGGCCGTCACGACCGGCGCCTACCGGGCCGTCGAGTTCATCAAGGCCACGATCAAGCTCGACGGCGAGACGAAGGCGTCGGAGGAGGACTCCCGCCGGGTCGTCGAGATCTGCACGCAGTACGCCCAGCAGGGGATGCTCACGATCTTCCTCGGCGTCTTCTTCGCCACCCTGGCCTTCGCGTTCGTCGAGCCGTCGTTCTTCATCGGCTACCTGATCTCCATCGCGATCTTCGGGCTGTACCAGGCGATCTTCATGGCCAACGCGGGTGGCGCCTGGGACAACGCGAAGAAGATCGTCGAGGTCGACCTGCACGCCAAGGGCACCGCCCTGCACGACGCGACGATCGTCGGCGACACCGTCGGCGACCCGTACAAGGACACCTCCTCGGTGGCCCTCAACCCGGTCATCAAGTTCACGACCCTGTTCGGCCTGCTGGCCGTGGACCTCGCCGTCGACATGACCGGCCGCGGGCAGCACGGGCTCGTCGTCGGGCTCGCCGCCGTGTTCTTCCTCGCCAGCGCGTACTTCGTGCACCGGTCGTTCTACGGGATGCGCATCGGGGCGGCCCCGGCCGAGGACGCGGAGCCCGTCGAGCCGGCCCAGCCGGGCGGTGCCGACGCCGACGACCGCGCGGACGGGGCCGCGACGCCCGCGGCCTCCCGGCC
>JAEWCA010000106.1 GCA_023390875.1 Actinomycetes bacterium | reverse complement strand
GCGACCGGCGCCTCGCGCATCCGGAGCGGGACGCCGACGTTCTTGGCGGCCGTGAGCACGGGGATCAGTCCGAACGTCTGGAACACGAACGCGACCCGGTCGCGGCGCAGCTCCGCCTGGCCGTCCTCGGTGAGTGCGGCGACGTCGACGTCGTCGACCAGCACGGTGCCCTCGTCGGGCCGGTCGAGCCCGCCGACGAGGTTCAGCAGCGTCGTCTTGCCCGAGCCCGAGCGGCCGACGAGCGCCACGAGCTCGCCCGGGGCCACGTCGAGGTCGACACCGCGCAGCGCGTGCACGGCGGACCGCCCGCTGCCGAACGTGCGGTGCGCACCCCGGACCCGGACCGCCGCGCCGGCGCTCACCGGGCACCGCCGTCGCGCCACACGCCGAGGTGCTCGGTCTCGAGCGTCAGCCGCACGCGGCGGGTCAGCGCGAGCGCCTCCCGGTACTCGCGCGGCACCTGCACGCGACCCGCCCGGTCCATGACCGCGTACTCCTCGTGCGTGACGTCGCCGCCGGTGTCCCGCCGCAGCACCTCGCTGCTGGTGCGTCCGTCCCGGATGGCCACGGTCCGCTCGACGAGGCCGCTCACCGCGGGGTCGTGCGTGACGACGACGACCGTGCTGCCGGCCTCACGGTTCACCGTGCGCAGCGCGTCGAACACCTCGCGCGCGGTCGTGGTGTCGAGCTCGCCGGTGGGCTCGTCGGCCAGCAGCAGCTGCGGCGCGTTGGCGAGCGCGGTCGCGATCGCGACACGCTGCTGCTCGCCGCCCGACATCTCCTGCGGCTGCCGCCCGGCGACGTGCCCGACGCCGACCAGGTCGAGCAGCTCGTCCGCGCGTGCGGCCCGGTGCCGCCGCGGGCCCGACGTCATGGGCAGGGCGACGTTCTGCCGGGCGGTCAGGTACGGCAGCAGGTTGCGCGACGTCTGCTGCCACACGAAGCCGACCATCTCCCGGCGGTACGCGACCCGGTCGCGCGGCTGCATCGCCATGAGGTCCCAGCGACCCACCCGGACGCTGCCCGCGGTCGGTGCGTCGAGCCCGGACAGCACGGCGAGCAGCGTCGACTTGCCGGAGCCGCTGGCGCCGACCACCGCGATCATCTCCCCGTCGTCGACCAGCAGGTCGAGACCTTGCAGGGCCTGCACCTCGACGCTTCCCGACTGGAAGATCCGCACGAGGTTGTCGCAGACGACGAGCGCGTCGTGACCGAACTGGGCCGGGCGCGCGGCGTTGCCGCCCAGGGCCTCGAGCGTGCTCTCGGACACCACGGCTCCCTCCGTCGGGCGAACGTCCACCCCGCAGGCTAGGCGGCCGGACGCCGTTCGGTGGGAGAACGCGAGGAACGGCTCGGCGGTGGCCGACGGGCGGGGTGCCGGACCGTCAGTCGACGTACGCGAGCACGACCGGCTCGTCGGTGCCCGACCACGTGCCGGTGAGGGTGGACCGGTGGTCCGTGGCGGTCGCGTCACGGTCGAGGCGGCGGCGGACGACGAGCCGCAGGTCGCCGGACGTCAGCACGGTCGCCTCGCCGTCCGACGAGGCGCTCACGCCGCCCAGCGGCGGCACCACGCCCGCCGGCGCGCCGCTCGCGGTGACCCGGACGGTCGGTTCGCGCGGCACGTCGCTGCCCTCGACGAGCTCGGCTGCCTGGCCGACGCCCGCGAGCAGCACGGACGCGAGCACGTGCGCGTACACCGGGTCTCGGGTCGCGTCGTAGATCCACCGCCGGCCCAGCACCGAGTGCTCCATCGTGCAGATCAGGGACGCGTCCGCCCCGGCCAGCGGTGCGCCGCGGTACGTGAGCGGCGCCTGCAGGAACCGCCCGTCCCCGGTTGCCAGGACGTGCGTCTCGATGCCGACCTCGCCGTCGGGGTCGTCGAACCGGTACGCCCCGACCAGCTCGACGTCCGCCCCTCCCCACGGCTGGGCGGGCACCCACTCGCGCAGGAGCTCCGCCTTCGTGGGACTGATGGTCGCGCGGTGGATCAGGGCCATCGGCCGACCCTAGCGCCACGTCCGGCCCGGCAGCGCTCCCCGCCGACGGACGGCCGTCTGCGGTGCGCCCGACGGAGCGCCGATCCCGACGGTGGCCGGGACCGGCGCTCCGGTCGTGCCGTCAGCCGACGGCGCCGGCCGCCACGTCGGGGTTGTCGCTGAACAGACCGTCCATCCCGGCCGCGACGAACACCCGGATCTCGCCGGCGAGGTCCCCGACCGCGTTCGGGTCGGCGCTGCTGCGGAACTCCGCGGGCAGGAACTGGTTCTCGCGCCGGAACGTCCAGCCGTGCACCTCGAGCCCGGCCCGGTGCGCGTCCCGGATCACCGGCGTGGGCGCGCCGAGCGTGCCGTCGGCGTTCCTCGGGATCACGAGGTCCTTGCACAGACCGACACCGTCGGCGTACCGGGCGACCTGCGCGAGGCCGGACCGGGTGACGAGGTCCCGGTAGGTGCGCGGGTCGCCGGCGGCGACCAGGTCGTACGGCGCCCCGGAGCAGTCGACGAGCTGCACGAGCGGCAGCGTGGTCAGGCGGTCGAGCTGGCGGAGGTTGGCCGTCTCGAAGCTCTGGATGAGCACCGGTGCGTGGCGACCGTCCAGCCCGTTCGCGCGCAGCTGCGCGAGCAGGGGCTCCTCGAGCGACAGGCCGAGCGAGTCGAAGTACGTGGGGTGCTTGGTCTCGGGGTACACCCCGACGGGTTCGCCGTCGCACGTCACGGAGTGCCGCGCGAGGTCGAGCACCTCGTCGAACGTGGGGATCTCGTACAGCTTGTCGAACGCGGTGCTCGCGGGTCGCACGAGCGGCAGGCGCTCCTTGGCCCGCAGCGTCTTGAGCTCCGCGAGCGTGAAGTCCTCGGTGAACCAGCCGGTGACGCTGCGCCCGTCGATCGCCTTGGTGGTCCGGCGGCCGGCGAACTCGGTGTGGTCGGCGACGTCCGTCGTGCCGCCGATCTCGTTCTCGTGCCGGGCGACGAGCACGCCGTCCTTGGTCGCGACGAGGTCGGGCTCGATGTAGTCCGCGCACATGAGGATCGCGGTCTCGTAGGACGCGAGCGTGTGCTCGGGTCGGTACCCGCTGGCGCCGCGGTGCCCGACGACGGTGGTGCCGCTCGCCTTCGGCACGCGCACCCGGCGCAGGTCGACGAGATCCATCTCGGTGTCGTCGGGCGTGCCGGGGACCCGGGCGGCGTTGCCCGGGTAGTTGTTGTCGTTCGCCAGGAGCAGGCGCCCGTCGCGCAGCTGCACGACCGTCTCGAACGACTGCACCGGCAGCGAGAACGGGTCGTCGGTGCCGTAGCCGTCGCCGGACCCGAGGTGGTCGGGGTTCGCGATCTTGAGCGCGTCGAGCACGAGCGTCGTGGTCACGAACCCGTCGGCGTCCTGCCGGTCGAGGTCGACGCGGTAGACGCGCTTCATCACCGACGCGGGGCCCTGGAAGTCGTCCCGTTCGATCACGAGCATCTCGTGCCTGCCGGTCATGAACGCGTCACCGATCACGTTCGCGTCCTGGTGCGTCTGGTACGCCCAGGTGCGGCCCGTGTAGGCGCCGGCGGCGGTGTCGAACTCGGAGATCGTGCGACGGCGCTGCACCGGGTCGTCGACGAACGCGCCCTCCGTGACCGGGTAGAGGAACCGCCCGTCGCGCGAGCCGGCCATGGCCTCGAAGCCGCGGCTCGCCCGGATGCGCGGCGTCTCGCCGGGCTGCAGGGAGGGGTTCTGCGGCGACTTGCCGCCCGGGAAGGGGACGGGTGCGGCGAGCAGCGCACCGGTGGCGTCGACGTGCAGCAGGTACGGGCCGAACTCCTCGCCGATCCAGAAGCTGCCGTCGGGTGCCCGGACGACGGACTCCACGTCGAAGTCCGCACCGGTCAGCAGCCGGTCGCTGGTGGACCCGTTGACGATCGGGAAGTCGATGCGGTGGTCGGGGTCGCGCAGCGAGACGAACTCGCCGACGTCGATCTGCCCTGCTCCGCCGGCGGCCGTCTGCCAGCGGGGCGTCACGTGGTACAGCCGCAGGAGGAAGTCCGCCGAGTTGGTCTTCGCCCCGAAGCCGTTGTCGGGCAGGGCCCAGAACGTGCCGTCGCCTGCGTCGACCATGCCGGAGAACCCGGGGACGACCTGGCCGGCGAACGGCCCCTGGCGTCCGTTGGCCGGCGAGGCCTGCGCACCCGACGGAGGTCCGGGTGCGAGGAAGTCGGCCGACAGGGTCGCGCGGGCGACGAGCGTCGGCTGCACGACCGTGTGCCGGCCGTGCGCGTCGGGGCCGTCGTGCCCGCCGGCGGAGGCCGGGCTCGGGGCGAGGAGGGCGACGGTCACGGCCGTCGCGAGGACAGAGAGTGCAGCGGTGCGTCTCATGCCCCTAAGCAAGCGGCGCGCGACGACGCGAGCCCGACGTCCCGGGGCTGCCCGGATGTCGACCCTGTGAACCTCCTGTGCCGCGGACGCGAGGGGCGCCGCACCGGGACCGTGCGGTGAAACCCGCGTGAACACTTCACCAACTGACCGCCGCCCGGTTGCCCCGCACGGCCGCCGGGCCGACGTTCGTGTGGTGACCGACGTCCCGCTCCTCGTCCTGGTGGTCGTGACGGCCCTCGCGTTCGACTTCACCAACGGCTTCCACGACACGGCGAACGCCATGGCGACGTCGATCGCGACAGGGGCGCTCAGGCCGAAGGCGGCCGTGCTCCTGTCGGCCGCCCTGAACGTGGTGGGTGCGTTCCTGTCCCTCGCGGTCGCCGCGACGATCGCGTCCGGGATCGTCGAGCAGGACGCCGTGACGCTCTCGGTGGTGTTCGCCGGCCTGACCGGCGGCATCCTGTGGAACCTCGTCACCTGGTACCTCGGCCTGCCGTCGAGCTCGTCGCACGCGATCATCGGCGGCCTCGTCGGTGCGGTCCTCGCCGCGGCCGGCACGTCGGGCGTCATCTGGACGGGGCTCATCGGCAAGGTCGTGATCCCCGCCGTCGTCGCCCCCGTCGCCGCGGGTGTCGTCGCGCTCGCCGGGACCTGGCTCGTGTACCGGATCACGCGCGGCGTCCCGGGGCGCGAGCGCACCCGGGAGTTCCGGTGGGGGCAGATCGGCTCGGCGTCGATGGTCTCGCTCGCGCACGGCACGAACGACGCGCAGAAGACGATGGGGATCATCCTGCTCGCGCTGATCGCCGCGGGCGCCCTGCCCGACGACGCCGCGGTGCCGACCTGGGTGATCGTCTCCTGCGCCCTCGCGATCGGGCTCGGGACCTACGTCGGCGGCTGGCGGGTGATCCGCACGCTCGGCAAGGGACTCGTGGACATCGAGTCACCGCAGGGGCTGGCCGCCGAGACGTCGTCGGCCGTCGTCATCCTCACGTCGAGCAGCCTCGGCTTCCCGCTGTCGACGACGCACGTGGCGAGCGGCTCGATCATGGGGTCCGGCGTGGGACGCGGCAGCACGGTCCGCTGGTCGACGGCACGTCGGATGGCGGTCGCGTGGCTCGTCACCCTTCCCGCTGCCGCGCTCGTCGGCGGCGCGGCCGAGGCCCTGCAGAGCCGGCTCGGGGGCACGCTCGGCAACGTCGCCGTGCTGGTCCTGCTCGTCGCGGCGTCGAGCTGGCTCTTCCTCGCCGCGCGGCGCAGCGCCGTGAACCACGAGAACGTCAACGACGAGTGGGCCGAGGGCGTGCGCCCGTCCCGCCGTCCGGCCACGGTCTGATCGGAGCGGACATGGACCAGCTGATCGACTCCGGCGCGCTGCTCAGGGTGGTGGTGGTGAGCCTCGTGCTCGGCGCGGGCATCCCGGCCGTCTTCGCCCTCGGCGTCCGCGCGCTCTCGACGGACGCCGCCGCGGGACCTCGCCCCGCCGTGCGCACGCTCGCCGGCTACCTGTGCTTCGCGGTGGTCGTGGCGGCGGTGCTGCTCGGCATCCAGACGATCGTGGCGGCGAAGTGATGTCCCGGCCGAACACCGTCCGGCGCGTGGCCGACTGGTTGCGCGACGGGTACCCCGTCGGCGTGCCCGAGCACGACTACGTCGCGCTGCTCGCACTGCTGCGGCGCAAGCTCACCGAGGACGAGGTGCACGAGGTCGCCGACCGCATCGTCCTGCTCCACCCCGACGGTGCGCCGCAGGCGGCCGTCGGCGAGCAGATCGGTGCCCTGCTCAGCGACGAGCCGCACGAGAGCGACATCGCGCGGGTCAGCGCGCGGCTCGCCGCCGTCGGGTGGCCGCTCGCCGACGTCGACGAGTAGCACCTCTGTCTCGAGTCGATCGGGCGGCCGCGGTGAGGCATCATGCACTCGCCGACGGCGGGCCGGCACCGACGCGCCCGCGTCGGAGCACCGACCCACGGGCGACCCCGAACAGTGAGAGGTACATGTCGTGAGCACGGTCCCGGACGAGCGGCTGGCCGCACGCGACGACGCGGCGCAGGCCGACCTGCGTCTGCTGTTCGGGCAGTCGATCGCCGTGTTCGCGGGGCTGTCCGGGTCGAGCCACGTCGTGGAGAGCGCCAACGCGACGTTCCTCGCGGTGCTGGGGCACGACCCCACGCGGACCGGGGCGCCGATCGCCGAGCTCGTCCCGGGGCCGGGCGGGGCGGAGCTCGTCGGCGTGCTCGACCACGTCTACGCCACCGGGGAGCCCGTCACCGGGCGTGAGGTCCCCGTGACGCTCGGCGAGGGGACGGACGCACGCGAGGCGTACTTCGACTTCACCTTCGAACCGCGACGCGACGCGACCGGGGCCGTCGACGGCGTGTGGGTCGGCGGTGTCGAGGCGACGCAGGCGAAGCACGCCCAGCGGCTCATGGCCGAGCAGCGCGCGCTGCTCGAGCAGATCGCCCGCCAGGCCCCGCTCGGCGACGTGCTCGACGGGATGGCCCGCTGCATCGAGGAGCTCTCGGACCACGAGGTGATCGCCTCCGTGCTGCTCGCCGACGCCGACGGCACGCACCTGCGCCACGGCGCGGCCCCGAGCCTCCCCGACTTCTACAACGAGGCGATCGACGGCATCGCGACCGGCGACGGTGTGGGCTCCTGCGGCACCGCGGCGTTCCGGCGCGAGCCGGTCGTCGTCGGGGACATCGCGACGGACCCCTCCTGGGACGACTTCCGCGACCTCGCCGACCGCGCGGGCCTCGCGGCCTGCTGGTCGACGCCCATCCTGGGCCGTGACGGCACGCTGCTCGGGACGTTCGCGATCTACCACCGGGCGCCACGGTTCCCGCAGGACGTCGACCTGGCGCTCGCCCGCGTGTTCGCGGACACCGCGGCGCTCGCGATCGAGCGGCACCACATCGAGCAGGACAAGGCGCACGCCGAGAAGCGCGCGAAGGAGGCGCTCGACGCCCTCGCAGGCGCCGTGCTTGCCGAGCAGCGCCTGCGTGAGGACGCCGAGGAGCGGGCAGCGGCCGCGGCCGAGCTCGCCGAGCGCCTCCGCACCGCAGCGGCCAGGCATGCCTCCGCGCCGCACCCCGAACGCTGCGAGCTCGGCGGGACGGAGGGCTGCACCCGGTCGGCGGAGCTCAAGATCGCGGACTCGTGGGGTGACGCGGCGTGGGGCTGCCTGCCGCACGCCGAGGAGGCGATGATCCACGTCCGCTCGGCCTTCATCGCGACCGAGGAGTTCGGCGGCCTCGCCGCCTACCTCAGCCGCTGAGCCGTCGACCGCCTCGTGCCCGGGCTCGCACCGGCTAGGGGCACTGCGCCGGCACGGTGTTGCTCCACAGCAGGCCGAGAGGGTGGTCGTCGGGGTTCGGGCGACCGTCGTTCGCCGAGAAGTCGACGACGACCAGGGGAACGCACGGCAGCGCGATGTCCGCCGCGATCGCACCGCCGGAGACAGGACCGTCCAGAACTGGTTCGGGATCTCGCCGTCGCCGATGCGAGCACCTCGGACCGTCGCCGACGACCCGACGAACCCCGTCCCCGTCACGTGGAAGACGGTGGTCTCGCCCGCCCCGGTCGCGGTCACACCGATGACCGGGCCGGCGTGCCGGGCGGCACGACGACCGGCGGGTGCGTCGGAGGCGGTGCGGGAGGAGGTGGCGGCGGGGGTGCCTGGACGTCGGCCCACTGCCAGAGCGTGCCGTCGCGCTCGACGGCGAACGTCGACCTCTGGTCGATGGCGGCCAGCGAGACGAAGTCGCCGTCGGACAGCTTGGCGTACAGGTCGCCGTCGCTCGTCGTCCACACCGAGCCGTCGTCCCGGCACAGGAACGCCACGCCGCCGTCCGGGCTGATCGAGACGTCGACCCAGCACTTCTCGAGGCCGATGCCCGACGACGGCTCCCAGAAGACGTCGTTCAGGAACGACCACAGGTCGCCCAGCTGGTCGATCCCCCACATCGCGCCCGGCGACGTGCCGGCCAGACGCCTGAACGGCGCGAGCGAGCTGTGGTCGACGAACGTCCTCCCGTCGCGCGTCTGGAACAGCGCGCCGTCGTCGCGGGCCACCAGGACGGTTCCGCGCCAGACGGCCACGTCGACCAGCGGCCCCACCACCTCGGGCACCTGGCGCCACTCGCGGTTCGTCGTCACGTGCCACAGGACACCGGACGGGGCGGTGCACCAGGCCGAGCCGTCGTCGGCGGCAGCGACCCGCAGCAGGTTGCCGGGCCCGGCGACCTGGTCGTGGAACTCCACGCCTGGATCAGCCGGGTCCGGGCCCTGGTACCAGACGGTGCCGTCCTGGCCCACCATCCACAGCACCAGCGCCCCGTTGCCCGGCACCACGACGAACGCCGCGTCGGCCAGGCGCGGATAGGTGGTCTGCTCCCGGACGTACGCCGGGATCCACTGCCGCACCGCGAGGCCCCCGTCGAGAGATGGGACATGCCTGCCGCTCCCCAGGCTCCCACCGGGCCAACTCGGCGTCCAGGACCGGTCGACTCGCGGCCGACGAACGTCCACCGAACGACCGAAGGCCACGTCAGGCTCCTGTGTCCAGGATCCCGACGTGACCTCTGACCTGCTACTTCGGTGGAGCTGAGGGGACTCGAACCCCTGACCCCCTGCATGCCATGCAGGTGCGCTACCAGCTGCGCCACAGCCCCGTTGTCCTTGCTCGACGACCCGCCGGAGCGGATCCCCACGCCCGTGGGCGCTCGGAGAGTCTAGGACGACTGACGGCCGAAACGCTAATCGGGGTCCCGCGTCTCGGCGTCCTGGTCGGACTCGCGGCGAATGTCCGGCCCGGCGTTCCAGTCGGACGACGCGTCGGTCGGCCCGAGGTTGTAGCCGAGGAGGCGCCAGGACGGGTCGCGCCCGGGGGCCGAGCGGACGAGCTCGGCCCAGTGGACGTTGTGCATGCCGGCGAACGCGTGGGACCCGGGTTCGAGCCCGAGCAGCACGGCGACCATCGACGTGATGGCGGACCCGTGCGACACGACCACGAGCGTCTCGTCGCGCCCGAGGTCGGCGGTCAGCTCGTCGAGCGCGACCCCCGCGCGTGCGGACACCTCCGAGCGCGTCTCGGCGCCGACGCCGCTGGGCTCTCCTCCTGCCCGCCACACGGCGAACTCGTCGGGCCAGCGGGCGCTGATCTCGTCGCCCGTGAGGCCCTCCCAGATCCCGAAGCCGCGCTCGCGCAACCGCACGTCGGTCTCGACCTCGACGCCCGCAGCCCGGCCGAGCAGCTGCGCGGTCTCGAGCGCACGGCTGAGGTCGGACGCGACGATCCGCGTCGGGGTGTGCCGGGCGAGCAGGAGGGCGGACGCGGTGCGGGCCTGCCAGCGTCCGACGTCGTCGAGCGGGATGTCGACCTGGCCCTGCAGGCGGGCACCCGCGTTGTACGCGGTGCGTCCGTGCCGGACGAGCAGCAGCCGCGGGGCGGTCACGCCTCCGCGCCCTTGTCGGCGCCGCGCGCGTCGGCGGGCAGCTCGATCAGGGGGCAGTCCTTCCAGAGCCGCTCGAGCGCGTAGTACACGCGGTCCTCCTGGTGCTGCACGTGCACCACGACGTCGCCGAAGTCCACGAGCACCCAGCGACCGGCGGCCTTGCCCTCGCGACGCACGGGCTTGGCGCCGAGGTGGAACAGGGCCTCCTCGACCGCGTCGACGATCGCCCCGACCTGCCGCTCGTTCGTGCCCGACGCGATGAGGAACACGTCCGTGAGGACGAGCTGCTCGCTCACGTCGAGGGCGATGATCTCCTCGGCCTTGCGGTCGGCGGCGGCGCGGGCCGCGGCGACGGCCAGCTCGACGGCACGTTCGGTGGCGGGCACAGGTCTCCTCGTGTGGTGGGGATCAGACGGGCCCGGAGGCCGGACCGATGGTGGTGCTGACGGGGGCGAGCGGCGCGGCGCCCTCGGCACCGTCGGTCGGCTTCTCCTTGGTGAGGAGCAGCGTGATGAGGAACCCGAGCACGAACGCGACGAGCGCCAGCACGATGAGGTGCAGCCACGTGTACGGGTGCTTCGGGCGCTCGTCGTCGTCCTCGTCGTCCTCGTCGTCGACGTCGTCGACGGGTCGGCCGGTGCTCGCACCCGTCGGCTCGCCGAACGGTGCGGCGCCGAATCCGGCGGCCGGTGCGGACGACTCCCCCCACCGCGGGGCGGGGACGGTGGGCTCGACGGACGGCGGGCTCGGTGCGGCCGTCGGC
>JAEWCA010000071.1 GCA_023390875.1 Actinomycetes bacterium | reverse complement strand
CTCTCCGGGTCGCCGACCGACCCGCCGCCGCCCGTCGTCCCGCCCGCCGTCCCGCCCGCCGTCCCGCTGGTGGCCGCACGCGTCGCGCCCTCCGACGCGTAGTAGTCGTAGTACGGGTACCGGTCGCCCTGCCGCCGTGTGAGCTTGTTCAGCACCACGCCGAGCACCCGCGCGTCGACCGACTCGAGCGAGCCGAGCGCCTCGGCGAGCTGGTGGCGGTTGACGGTCCCGGCGCCGACGGCGACGAGCGCGCCGCCGGCGAGCTTCGACAGGACGGCGCCGTCGGTCACGGGCAGGAGCGGCGCGGTGTCGAGCAGCACGACGTCGTAGCGCTCGGTGAGCGTGCTGAGCACGGCCGACATGGCCTGCGACCCGAGCAGCTCGCTCGGGTTCGGCGGGATCTGGCCGGACGCCAGGACGTCGAGGCGGTCGCTGCCCCACGGCTGCAGGACGTCGTCGAGCGACGCCTGCCCGATCAGCACGGTGGTGAGCCCGACGCTGCCCTCGATGCCGAGGTAGGACGCGATGCTGGGTCGGCGCAGGTCGGCGTCGACCAGGGCCACGCGCGAACCGGCGTCCGCGAGCGTGATGGCGAGGTTGATCGCGGTCGTCGACTTGCCCTCGGCGGGGATCGCCGAGACCAGGACGATCGCCCGCGACCGTTCGCCGACGTCCAGGAACTGCAGGTTGGTGCGCAGCCGCCGGAACGCCTCGGCACGCGGGCTCTGCGGGCTGCCCTGGACCACGAGCGGGCGCTGCTCCGCCGTGCCGTCGAGGGGGATCGAGCCGATGACGGAGGCGTCCGTGACCTTGCGCAGGTCGTCCTCGTTGCGCACCTTCGTGTCGAGCAGCTCCTGACCGACGGCCGCGGCGATGCCGAGGGCGAGCCCCAGCACCAGCCCGATGGCGAGGTTCACCTTGGCGTCGGGTGAGCTGGGCTTCCCGGGGACGCCCGCCTCCGCGACGGTCGACAGCCGGATCGGGTCCGAGCCGGTGGTCGGCGTGGGGGCGAGGTCGGTGACGGCCTGCGACAGGTGCGAGGCCACGGAGTTGGCGACGGCCGCCGCGCGCTCCGCGCTCGGGTCCGTCACGGAGATCGAGATGATGACGGTGTTCTGCGGGACCGTCACCGAGATCGCGTCGCTCAGGGCGCCCGGCGAGACGGTCAGCCCCAGGTCGTCGATCACGGGGTCGAGGACCGCCGGCATGGTGGCGAGCTGCGCGAACGAGCGCACCTGGCTCTGCGAGTAGGTCGAGCCCTGCACCAGGTCACCGACGCTGTCGCCCGACCGGACCGAGACGAACGTCTTCGTGGTCGCCGTGTACATGGGCGTGGCGAAGACGGTCGCCAGGACCGCGAGCGCGAGCCCGAGCCCGGTGACGACCGTGACGGTCAGCCACCGCTTGCGCAGGATCGCGACGTACTCGTGCAGTTCCACCAGGTAGCCCCCCCACCTGCTGTGGCCCGCGGACCACGCTCTGCTGGTCGGCTCATGCTCTCACGCATGTCTGTCGGCGTCCCTGGGTCGACCGGGGCCCCGCGGCGGGGGTGCGTCAGGCCCTGTGTCGCTCGTGCGGGTTATCGCCTAGCCTGGCCGCAGGGTCGCGCTGGTGAGCTTCAGCACAGAGCGATGGGGGGCAGTGTTGGGTCGTATCCGTGTGCCGTGGCACGTTCCGGGCGGGGTTCCTGGCGCCCGCTCGTCGACGAGCACGACGACCGGCCCAGCGAGGTCGACGGACGGGAGGACCGCCGCCCTGCCGGCAGCCCCCGGACGCCGTCCGGCGACCGCTCGATGAGCATGCTCCTGGTCCACGAGTGGATCTCGCCGACCGGCGGTTCCGAGCGCGTCTTCGACCGCATGGTCGACGCGTTCCCCGAGGCCCGGGTCCTGTGCCTGTGGAACGACGACCACGACCGGTACCCGGGCAGGACGGTGGAGCAGACGTGGCTGGCGCGCACGCCGCTGCGGCGGCACAAGCCGCTGGCGCTCGCCGCGAGCGTGCTCGCCTGGCGCGGCGTCGACACGTCCGACGCGGACGTCGTCCTCGTGAGCTCGCATGCGTTCGCCCATCACGTCGGGCGGCGCGCACGTGCCGGGCACGGCCGCAAGCTCGTGTACGTCCACACCCCGGCGCGGTACCTGTGGGCCCGTGACCAGGACGCGCGTGGCGGCGTCGCCGCGTCGGTGCTCGCGGCGCCGGCGCTGCGCACGATCGACCGGGCGCGGGCGGACGCGGCGACCGAGTACGTCGCGAACAGCCACTTCGTGCGCCGCCGGATCGAGTCGGCGTGGCACCGCGAGGCCCGCGTGATCCACCCGCCGGTCGCGGTGGAACGCATCCAGGGGACGAGCGTCTGGGGCGACCGGGTCGTCGGCGACGAGCGAGCCGTGCTGGACCGGCTGCCCGCGACGTTCCTGCTCGGGGTCAGCCGCTTCATCGGCTACAAGCGGCTCGACCTCGTCGTCGCGGCCGGCGAGGCGGCGGGGCTCCCGGTGGTCCTCGCGGGGGCGGGGCCCGAGGAGGAGGTGCTACGGCAGCGCGGCGCGGAGGCGACGGTCCCGGTGACGATCGTGCGGCAGCCGTCGGACGAGCTGCTCTACGCCCTCTACGAGCGGGCGCTCGCGCTCGTGTTCCCTGCCGTCGAGGACTTCGGGATCGTGCCGGTCGAGGCGATGGCGTGCGGCACGCCGGTCGTCGTCAACGCCGCCGGCGGGGCGCCCGAGGCGGTGATGCCTCCGGCCGGCGGCGTGACGGTCTCCCGGTTCGGCCGCGCCGAGCTCGCCGACGCGGTGTCGAGCGCCGCGGGTCTCGACCGTGCCGGGGT
>JAEWCA010000060.1 GCA_023390875.1 Actinomycetes bacterium | reverse complement strand
CGTCGGCTGCGTCTGTTGTTATTAAGAGACCGGGCCGCGGCCACGACGGGAGCGGACCGCGCCGCGCTCGCGCGGAGCGGCATCGCGCACCACACGCTGCACCTGCACGCGAGCCAGCACGCCGGGTGGTACCCAGGCGCGCAGCCGGTCCACCTCGTCGTGCACTTCGACGACGACGGCCGGCTCCTCGGGGCGCAGGCGGTCGGCCGCGACGGCGTCGACAAGCGCATCGACGTGCTCGCGACGGCGCTGCGCGCCGGCCTGACCGTCCGCGACCTCGTCGACCTCGACCTCGCCTACGCCCCGCCGTTCGGCGCCGCCAAGGACGTGATCAACCTCGTGGGCATGGTGGCGGGGAACGTGCTCGACGGCACGCTGCGCGTGTGGCACGCCACCGACCTCGACCGGATGGCGGCGTCCAGCCTCGTCCTCGACGTCCGCAGCCGCGGGGAGTTCGCCACCGGGCACGTCGCGGGTGCGCTCAACGTGCCGCACACCGAGCTGCGCGACCGGCTCGACGAGGTGCGCACCGAGGCCGCCGGCCGGCCGGTGCGCGTGCTGTGCGGGTCGGGCGTCCGCTCGCACATCGCCCACCGCGTCCTCACCCAGCACGGCTTCGACTCCGCGTCGCTGTCGGGTGGCATGCTCACGCTGCGCGCCACGCCCGGCGCCGCGGACCGTCTGGTCACCGAGGAGGTGCTCGTCCCATGACGCCCGATGCCGAGGCTCAGAAGAAGATCCTCAACCGGCTGCGCCGCGCGCGCGGCCAGCTCGACGCGGTCATCACCGCCGTCGAGTCCGGCGCGCCGTGCCGCGACGTCGTCACGCAGCTCGCCGCCGTGTCCAGCGCGCTCGACCGCGCGGGCTTCACGATCGTCTCGACCGCGCTGCGCGACTGCCTGGCCGAGCCGGGCGAGGCGGCGTCCGACGAGAACCTGACCCCGGAGGAGCTCGAGAAGCTCTTCCTCATGCTCGCCTGAGCGCACGACCCACCACCCGCACGACACCGAGAGCGATCCACCCCATGTGCTACCCGAACACCTGCGCCACCTGCGGCAAGACCACCTGGGCCGGCTGCGGCCAGCACGTCGACACCGTCCGGGCCGCCGTTCCCGCCGACCAGTGGTGCCCCGGCCACCAGGACTCGCCCGCGCCGGGCTTCCTCGCGAGGATCTTCCGCAGCGGCAGGTGAGCAGCCCACGCCGCGCGACGGCGTGAAGGAGACCACCGTGGACCCGCTCGAGGAGTACGACTCCCTGCCCGCGGTGCGGACGACGGACCTGCGCGGGCTGTGGCGCGGGTCGGGGGTGCCGAGCGGCCACCCGCTCGACGGCGTGCTGGAGCGGCTCGGCTGGTTCGGCAAGTGGTTCGGCGACGACGACCGCGTGCACCCGCTCGTCTTCCGGACGTGGCGCGGCCTGCGGCCCGTCGACCCGGCGCTCGTGCCCCTCGGCCTCGTCCTGCGGTCGGGTCCGCTGCTGCGCACCGCCCCGGTGGCGGGTGCGCTCGCGGCGGTCGCTCCCCTGGCGACGACGCTCCGGCCGCGTGCGCGGCTGCGTGAGGTCCGGTACCGGGGTGTCGTGTCGACCGCGCTGGTCTACGACGACCTGCCCGTGATCGACGTGTTCCGGACCGTGGACGACCGCACGGTGCTCGGCGCGATGGACGCGCGCGGGATGGCTCGGCCGTTCCTCTTCCAGCTGACCAGGGCGCACGCCGGGGACGCCGCCACATCGAGGAGCACGTCGACCTGCTCGGCGCCGTCGTCGCCGGCAAGGCCGACGAGGCCGAGGCGATCGCGTACGAGCACGTCATCTCGTTCGAGCGCCTGGTCCGCAGCGTCCTGTAGCCGGTCCGACTCCCTGCCCGTGCCCGGATCCGGGGCAGGATGCGAGGCATGCGCCTCCTCCTGATCCGGCACGGGCAGACCCCGTCGAACGTCCAGGGCCTGCTCGACACGGCCGCCCCCGGACCCGGCCTGACGGTGCTCGGCGAGCGTCAGGCCGCCGCCGTCCCGACGGCACTGGCCGACCGGGACATCGACGCGATCGCCGTCTCCCCGCTGGTCCGGACGTCGTTCACCGCCGCGCCGCTCGCCATCTCCCGCGGCCTGACGCCCCTGACGTTCGACGGGCTCCGCGAGGTCGAGGCGGGCGACCTCGAGATGGAGAGCCACCACGCGGCGCACCAGCGGTACCTCGGCACGGTGTTCGCGTGGGCGCGCGGCGACGTGAGCCTGCGCATGCCCGGCGGCCCCGACGGCGTGGAGTTCCTCGGCCGCTACGACGAGGCCGTCGCGCAGATCGCGTCCTCCGGCCGGGAGACCGTCGTCGCGTTCTCGCACGGCGCCGCGATCCGCTCGTGGGCGTCGGCGCGCGTCGCCGGGGTCGACGTGGACGAGGTCGAGCACACGTCGCTGCAGAACACCGGCATGGTCGAGATCGACGGCGACCCGACGCGCGGCTGGGAGCTCGTCACCTGGACCTCGGCGCCGGTGGGCGGGCTCGAGCTCGCGTCCCGCGCGGCGGAGGACCCGACGGGCGAGGCCGTCGACCGATGAGGCTCACGGGCGCGGGTTCGTCCTGGTCCACCGCCTCTCGTCCCGCCGGGCGCCCGTTCCCGCGGAGCACCGCGGGCACACCCACCCGACCTCGTCGGCGTGCCGACCGGTGGCCGGCTGCACGTCCGCCCAGTCCACGTGCGGGAACCGCTCCAGGCGCGCGCGGCTGAGCGGGACGCCGCACACGGTCTGGTTGGTGCCGCGCTCCCAGGCGTGCACCTCGCCGGCCGGCATGCGCACGCCGTCGGGGTCGGTCCACCGTCCCGACGCGGCGACCGCCGCGACACGGACCCGCGGCCGCACGTCTCAGCCCTCCCC
>JAEWCA010000557.1 GCA_023390875.1 Actinomycetes bacterium | reverse complement strand
CCTCCGGCCCGGGTGAGGACCCGGTGCGCGGTCCCGCGGCGCGCCCGGATGACGACCCGGCGCGCGGCCCCGCGGCGCGTCCCGTCCCGTCGCGCCGAGCGCATGAGCGATATGCCGGTGCCGTCCGGCGCGCACGCGCCTACCGTCGGGCCGGTGCACGACGACGAGCTGACCATCACGGCGGACCAGGTCCGGGCCCTCGTCGCGGACCAGCACCCCCGCTGGCGCGACCTGCCCGTGGAACCGTTGCCGCACCGGGGGACCGACCACGCGCTGTTCCGGCTGGGCGAGCACCTCGCGGTGCGGATGCCCCGGATCGCGTGGGCGCGTGAGGCGGTCGACCGCGAGCGCGCCTCGACCGGTCGCCTGTCGGCGCTCGTCGGCGTCGAGGCGCCGGTGCCCGTCGCGGCCGGTCGGCCCGGTCACGGCTATCCGTGGCGCTGGTCGGTCGTGCGCTGGGTGGCGGGGTCGACGCCGTCGGGGCCGACCGTCCAGCTCGCGCTCGACCTGGCGGGCGTGGTCGGACGTCTGCGCGCGGTCGACCTGACGGGCCGGCGCAACGAGCGCCGTGCGCATCCGCTCGGCGACCTCACGGAGCAGGTGGCGGCCGACGCGGACGCGGTGCGCGACGAGGTGCCCGTGGACCTGGTCCGGCGCGCCTGGGCGGAGTCGTGCGCGGCCGACCCGTGGGACGGGCGCGGCGTCTGGCTGCACGGTGACCTGGCGCCGGGCAACCTGGTGGTGCGCGACGGGCGGCTCGTCGGGCTGCTCGACTGGGGTGGCGCCGGGCTCGCGGACCCGGCGGGCGACCTCGGGCCGGCGTGGAACTTCCTCGACGCGCCCTCCCGCGCGGCGTTCCGGGACGCCCTCGGTGACGACGAGTCGACGTGGCTGCGCGGGCGCGGGTGGGCCCTGCGGCAGGCGCTGCTGCAGCTGCCGTACTACCGCACGCGGTACGTGCCGCTCGCCGAGCACGCGCGCGCGACGATCCGTGCCGTCCTCGAGGACGCGGGTCTGGCGGCCTGACCGGGGGCCCGGTGGGGCGGCCTCCGGCACGATGAGTCCATGTCGCCGTCCCGGCAGGTCCCGCCCGACTTCTACGGCCCGGTGCTCACGTCGACGATGCGGGTCGTCACGTGGAACGTCTGGGGCCGGTACGCCGACTGGGAGCGCCGCGAGCGCGCCGTCGTCGCGACGCTCGCGGCGGCGGAGGCGGACGTCGTCGTCCTGGCGGAGTCGTGGGCCACCGACACCGACAGCCAGTGCGCGCGGCTGGCCGGCCCGCTCGGCCTGCCGCACCACACGTTCAGCGGCGTCCCCGCGCAGGAGGACGACACCGCGCTGTCGGGCGTCGCCGTGCTGTCCCGGTGGCCGATGACCCGGACGGCGAGCCTCACGTTCGGTGCGGCGCGCGTCGAGGCCGCCGAGCTGGCCGGGCCGCGCGGACCCGTCCAGGTGTACGGGGTCGTCATGGACGCGTGGTGGTTCGACGAGAGCGCGGCCCGGCAGCAGGCCGTGCGCGACCTGGTCGCCCACGTCGACCTGACCCAGGACGAGTCGGTGCCCCTGCTGGTGTGCGGCGACTTCAACTGCGACCCCGACAGCGACGAGATCCGTCTGCTCACGGGCAGGTCGGCGGTGCCGGTCCCGGGGTTGTCGTTCTACGACGCGTGGGAGGTCGCCGGGCCGCGCGACGCCGTCGACCGAGGTGCCACGTGGTCCAACGACCACCCCGGGGCGGCGTCGTTGCTGTGGCCGGACCGCCGCATCGACTACGTGTTCTCGGCCACCCGGCGCCGCGGGGGAGCGGGGCACCCGGTGGGCGCGCGGCTGCTCGGGACCGACGCGGTCGACGGCGTCCACCCGTCCGACCACCGGGCCGTGCAGGTGGACCTGCGCTACTGAGGTCGGCCCCGGGCAGCGACACGCCGCGACATTCGTCGGGCGGCCCGCTCCGGCATGCGGCCGGCGGGACGTTGGTCCCAGTCGCGCCCTCGTCGCGGGCATAGAAATTCCCACATCTTGTGGTGCGCACCGATGACCACCACACCATGTGGAAGGGGAGCCATGTCAGAGCAGGTCGTCGTGGAGGTCGGCTCGTCGATCGACGAGTACCTGGACCGCCGCGACTGGCGGGTCAACGCCAACGCCAACCAGGGGTACTCGCTGGGCGGCCTCATCCTCAACACCGCCGGCAAGGTCGTCGCGAACTACTGGCTCAGCCACGTCTACCCGGACGCGGTCGGCCGCGCGCACCGCGAGGGCGACCTGCACATCCACGACCTCGACATGCTGTCCGGCTACTGCGCGGGCTGGTCGCTGCGCACGCTCCTGACCGAAGGGCTCAACGGGGTGCCCGGCAAGGTCGACGCGCGCCCGCCGAAGCACTTCGGCTCGGCGATCGGCCAGATCGTCAACTTCCTCGGCACCATGCAGAACGAGTGGGCGGGTGCGCAGGCGTTCAGCTCGTTCGACACCTACATGGCGCCGTACGTCCGGATCGACGACCTCACGTACGAGCAGGTCCGGCAGGGGATCCAGGAGCTCGTGTACAACCTCAACGTGCCGAGCCGGTGGGGCACGCAGACGCCGTTCACGAACCTCACGTTCGACTGGGTGTGCCCGGACGACCTGCGCGAGGACGTGCCGTTCGTCGCGGGGGAGCCGTGCGACTTCACGTACGGCGACCTGCAGGCCGAGATGGACATGATCAACCGCGCGTACATCGAGGTCATGACGGACGGCGACGCGTCGGGCCGGGTGTTCACGTTCCCGATCCCGACGTACAACATCACGAAGGACTTCGACTGGCACAGCGAGAACGCGGACCGGCTGTTCGCGATGACCGCCAAGTACGGGCTGCCGTACTTCCAGAACTTCATCAACTCGGAGATGAACCCGGGCGACGTCCGGTCCATGTGCTGCCGTCTGCAGCTCGACCTGCGCGAGCTGCTCAAGCGCGGCAACGGCCTGTTCGGCTCCGCGGAGCAGACCGGGTCGATCGGTGTCGTGACCATCAACTGCGCGCGTCTCGGCTTCCTCAACCACGGCGACGAGCACGCGCTGTTCGACGAGCTCGGCACGCTGCTCGACCTCGCGCGCACGTCGCTCGAGCTCAAGCGCACGGTCATCCAGAAGTACATCGACGAGGGCCTGTTCCCGTACACGAAGCGGTACCTCGGCACGCTCGACAACCACTTCTCGACGATCGGCGTCAACGGGCTCAACGAGATGGTCCGCAACTTCACGGGCGACGCCTACGACCTGACGGACCCGCGCGGGCACGCGTTCGTGGTGCGGCTGCTCGACTTCGTGCGCGCCCGGATGGTGCAGTACCAGGAGGAGACCGGGCACCTCTACAACCTCGAGGCGACGCCCGCCGAGGGGACCACGTACCGGTTCGCGAAGGAGGACCGCCGCCGCTGGTCGACGATCCTGCAGGCCGGCACGGACGAGAACCCGTACTACACGAACTCCTCGCAGCTGCCCGTCGGGTTCACCGACGACCCGTTCGAGGCGCTCGAGCGGCAGGACGACCTGCAGACGAAGTACACGGGCGGCACGGTCCTGCACCTGTACATGTCGGAGCGGCTGTCGACGCCCGACGCGGCCCGCGAGCTGGTCCGCCGGTCGCTGTCCCGGTTCCGCCTGCCGTACCTCACGGTGACGCCCACGTTCTCGATCTGCCCCGCGCACGGCTACCTCGCGGGCGAGCACCCGACGTGCCCGCAGTGCGCGGCGACGTGCGAGGTGTGGACCCGGGTCATGGGGTACCACCGGCCGGTGAGCTCGTTCAACATCGGCAAGAAGGGCGAGCACATGGAGCGCCTGCCGTTCCAGGAGCGGGCGCTCGCGCGATGACCGGACGCACGACGACAGGGCCGACCGGCCTCGGCATGCCGGTGCGCGGCGTGCCAGGGCCCCGCGCGGCCGGGTCCGCACCCGCCCACCCGGCGGACGGCCTCGCCGTCGCCGGGCTCACGGCCCTGTCGTCGTGCGACTGGCCCGGCAGGCTCGTCGCGACGGTGTTCCTGCAGGGCTGCCCGTGGCGCTGCACGTACTGCCACAACTCGGCGATCCTCGACCCGCGCACGCCCGGCACGGTGCCGTGGGACGACGTGCGGACGCTGCTGGTCCGGCGGCGCGGGCTGCTCGACGGCGTCGTGCTCTCGGGCGGTGAGCCCCTGCGGCAGCCGGGGATCGTCGACGCGGCCCGGGAGGTGCGCGAGGCGGGGTTCGGGGTCGGCCTGCACACGTCGGGCGCCTACCCGGGCCGGCTCGCGGCGGTGCTGCCGCACGTCGACTGGGTGGGGTTCGACGTCAAGGCCCCGGCGCGTCTCTACCGGTCCGTGACGCGGGTCGGCGGCCCGACGACGACGGCGGACGCGGCCTTCGCGTCACTGCGCCTCGTGGTCGGAGCCGGGGTCGACGTGCAGGTCAGGACGACCGTCGACCCGACCGTGATGGGACGGGCGGACGTCGTCGAGCTCACCGCGGTGCTCGCCGGCCTCGGCGTGCGCGACCACGTGCTGCAGGAGGTGCGCACCGACGGCACGACCGTCGAGTACCGCGAGGCGCTGGCCGCCGCGTCCGCCGCCTGAGCGGCGTCCACCGGTTCGTCGCGTAGCCTCGTGCGCTCGTCGGGCGGGACCCCGTCTGTTTCAATCGGTCGGGGAGGAATGCCGTGGACGTCAAGGTGACCAGCAGGGACGTCGGCGACCAGACGGTCGTCGACGTCGTCGGCGAGATCGACGTGTCGACCGCCGACGTGCTGCGCGAGCGGCTGCTCGACCTGCTCGAGCGCGACCGCACCGACCTCGTCGTCGACCTGCGCCAGGTGTCCTTCATGGACTCGACGGGCCTCGGCGTGCTGGTCGGCACGCTCAAGAAGGTGCGGATGCTCGGCGGCCGCCTGCAGCTCGTCATCGACTCCGAGCGGCTCCTGAAGGTCCTGCGGATCACCGCGCTGCTCCAGGTCTTCACCGTGCACGAGACCGTCGAGCAGGCGCTCGCGGGCTGCCGCGACGACGGCCGGCGGGGGGGGGGGGGCGCCCCCCCCC
>JAEWCA010000005.1 GCA_023390875.1 Actinomycetes bacterium | reverse complement strand
GCCGACGGCGGCGAACGCGCGCTCGAGCGCGACCGGCACACCGGCGTCCGGCCGCTCCCCCGCGTCCACGACCAGCACGCGCAGCGGGCGCCGCAGCGAGGTCGCCAGGGCACCGAGCGTCGCGCTCAGGTAACGGGTGACGCCGCGGGTGACGACGACCGCGGTCACCGGCGTCGTCACCGGTGTCGAGGCGGTCGTCGTGGGCAGGTCCACGGGCGGGATGGTCTCAGTCATGCTGCCGTCATCATGCCGTCCGGGATCGCCAGGCCCGGGACCGACACTCGTCAGACGACGCGTCGCTTGAGCTTGCGGCGCTCGCGCTCGGACAGACCACCCCAGATCCCGAACCGCTCGTCGTTCGCGAGCGCGTACTCGAGGCACTCCGAGCGGACGTCGCAGCCCGTGCAGACCTTCTTGGCCTCGCGGGTCGAGCCGCCCTTCTCCGGGAAGAAGGCCTCAGGGTCGGTCTGCGCGCACAGTGCGCGCTCCTGCCAGCCCATGGGGCCGTCGTCCTCGGGGGCGCCGAAGAGCGGCAGGACGTTCGAGCGCTGCTGCGGTGCAGGGCTCTGCGCGTCGGAGGGGAAGACCTCGTCCTCGTCGTCGAGCAGGTTCCACATTGCGTGCCTCCGTGCGGGTCCTTCGTCTGATCGTGCTGCGGTGCAAGGCTCGGCTGGTGCGGTCCGCCGGTGGGCCGGCCGACGCGTCGTGGTGCTCGCGCTCTCGTGAATCCGTTCTAAGGAATTACACGCGTGTCGTTCCGGGTCGTCAAGCGGAGCCGTGGTAGTTGCCCGGATATGTCGGGGTGATCTTGCGGCGGACGGGTGAACACGGCGTGTCGCCCTACCCTGGGGACGTGCCCGAGACGACCATCGCCGACCTGCTGCGCCTCTTGTCCCGACAGCCCGGCCGTCCCCGAATCACCTGGTACGGAGACGACGGCGAACGCGTCGAGCTCTCGGGCGCAGTGCTGGAGAACTGGGTCAACAAGACGGCGAACCTCCTCGTCGAGGAGTTCGACGCCGGCCCGGGAACGCGGGTCGTGCTCGACCTGCCAGGCCACTGGCGGACCATCGTCTGGGCGCTCGCCGCGTGGCTCGTCGGTGCGTGCGTCGCTCTGCCCGGCGGGAGGGACGACGACCCGGACGTCGCCGCCGACGTGGTCGTCACCGACCGACCGGCCTCCTACACCGACCGGGGCCATCAGGTCGTCGCCGTAGCGCTGCCCGCCCTCGCTCGCAGGTTCGAGGGCGACCGCCCTGCCGGGTCGCTCGACGCGGCCGGTGCCGTGATGACGTACGCGGACGTGCTCGGATGGGCACCACCGGTCCAGCCCGGCGAACCCAGCCTCGACGACGGAACCGTGCTGCCGCACTCCGCGCTGCGCGACGCCGCCCTGCGCGCCTCCGGGACGACCGGCAGGGTGCTGCGCACGGCCCGTGGCCGCGGCGACCGTCGCACCGTCCTCGAGCCGCTCGGCGACCTCGCTGCTGACGGGTCGACCGTCCTGGTGTCCCCCGCGACGACCGCGGCAGTGCATGCCGACGACGCGCGCCGCCGGCGCCTCGTCGACTCCGAGCTCGTCACCGCCGACCTGCTGGCCTGAGGCGCCGCTTTCCACCTGGCCGTGCCGATGGGCCAGACTGTCCGCCATGCGAGGAATCATCCTGGCCGGCGGCTCGGGAACACGACTGCACCCGATCACGCTCGGCGTCAGCAAGCAGCTGGTCCCGGTCTACGACAAGCCGATGATCTACTACCCGCTGTCGACCCTGATCCTCGCGGGCATCCGCGACGTGCTGGTGATCACGACCCCGCACGACGCCGAGCAGTTCCACAGGCTGCTCGGCGACGGCTCGCAGTTCGGGATCTCGATCAGCTACACGGTGCAGGCCGAGCCGAACGGGCTCGCGCAGGCGTTCGTGCTGGGCGCGGGCTTCGTCGGCGACGAGAGTGCTGCGCTCGTGCTGGGCGACAACATCTTCTACGGCCCCGGCCTCGGGGCGAAGCTGCAGCGGTTCGAGCAGATCGACGGCGGCGCGGTGTTCGCCTACCGCGTCGCCGACCCGACCGCCTACGGCGTCGTCGAGTTCGACGACACCGGACGCGCGCTCTCGCTCGAGGAGAAGCCCGCCCAGCCCAGGAGCAGCTTCGCCGTCCCCGGCCTGTACTTCTACGACAACGACGTGCTGGCCATCGCGAGGGACCTCGAGCCGTCGGCGCGTGGCGAGTACGAGATCACCGACGTCAACCGCGAGTACCTGCGCCAGGGCCGCCTCCAGGTCGAGGTGCTCCCGCGCGGCACCGCGTGGCTCGACACGGGCACGTTCGACTCCCTGCTCGAGGCGTCGGACTACGTGCGGACCGTCGAGCACCGGCAGGGACTCAAGATCGGGTCACCGGAAGAGGTCGCGTGGCGACGGGGCTTCCTGTCCGACGACGAGCTGCGCGAGCGTGCCGAGAAGCTCGTGAAGTCCGGCTACGGCACGTACCTGCTCGGGCTGCTCCGGAACCCGAGCTGAACGCGGAGCCGCGACCGCTGTCGGACCGCGTGCGCCTCGCGCGCGCGCTCGTCGTCGTGGCCGCCGCCACGATGTTCGCGAACGCTGCGGCGTACGGCATGTCGCTCGTCGCCGCGCGGCAGCTGCCGCCCGCGGAGTTCGGCAGCTTCGGGGCGCTCCTGTCGCTGTCGATCATCGCGTCCACCATCGCGATCGCGTGCCAGACGGTCGCCGCGCGTCGCGTCGCCGCCCATCCCGACGCGTCGCGGCGGGAGGAGACGCACGCGCACGCGCTCGGCCTGGCCTCGGCCGCGGCACTCCTCGGCGTCTCCGTGGCGCTCACGCCTGCCGTCTGCGCGGTGCTCGACGTCTCCGCGGTCGCCGCGTCGTCGGTCCTGGCGAGCGTGGCGGTCGCGGTGGTGGGCTTCACGGCGCTCGGCGTCCTGCAGGGCCACCAGTCGCACCTGCGATTCGGTGCCGCGTACGCCGCACTCGGAGCGCTCCGGGCGGCCGGCACGGTCGCGGCGGCCGCGGTGCACCCGACCGTCGACGCGGCCGCGATCGGCATGCTGCTCGGCAGCACGGTGGGTACCGTCGCGGCCGTCGCCTGGGGGCGGCGGCTGCCCCGCCGAGGGCGCGTCCCCCGTGACGCGTTCCGGGAGCTGGCGCGGAACGTCGGGTCGATGCTCGGCCTGTACGTCTTCATCAACCTCGACGTGCTGCTGGCGCGTGCTTACCTGACGCCGGCCGCGTCGGGCACGTACGCCGTCGGGTCGCTGGTCGCGAAGATCGCGTTCTTCCTGCCGACGTCGGTCATCACGGTGCTGTTCCCCCGGATCGCCGCGGAGGCCGCGCACGGGTACCGGCGCCTCGCGCTCGGCGCGACCGCCGCAGTGGGCGCCGTGTTCACGGCCGCGTGCGCCCTCGGACCGGGACTCGTGCTGGAGCTCGCCGGCGGCGACACCTACGCCGCCATCGGTCCGCACCTGTGGCTGTTCGCGCTCCAAGGCAGCGCCTTCGCGGTCGCTCAGGCGGCGGTTCTCGCGCGCCTCGCCTCGCGGGAGGCGCGCGCCGCGCTGCCCGTGTGGGCGGCCACGGTGGCCTTCGCTGCGGCCGTCGTGCTCGGGTGGCATGCGTCGGTGCTCCAGATCGTCACGACGTCGCTCGTCGTGACGGCCGCCCTCGTCGTCCTCGTGCTCGCTGCCGACGGCAGGTCGCGTCGCGCGGCGGAGGCGAACACCCCCGCGCTCACCGAGGGCCGCACGCTCCACGGCTGACCACCGACCGGGCCGCGTTCGACGCCCGACGCCGCGGGTATCCTGGGTAGCCGTCAGGACCAACGTGGCGATGGCGCGAGGCAGTCCCGTGGCGGGCGCACTCCGGAGGAAGGGCACGTCGCACCGTGGGCGCACAACCGATCGACCTGGAACCAGCCGAGCGCACGGCACCGTGGCCGCGCTCCACGACCGTCCTGCTGGGCGTCGTCGGCTTCGTCCTGGCCGCCGTGGCGTTCGGCGCCGTCATGGCGATGCCCGACCTCCAGTGGCACCCGGGCCGCCACCTCGAGCTGCAGGCCACCTACGACGCGTACCGCGAGACCGGCGTCCCCCTCGTCAAGGCCGACGGCACCGGCTCGTGGTACACCCTCGTCTCGGGGCCGAGCGGCTACGCCCCGGCGGCATGGGACGACGACCCCGGCGTGTACCTGCTGGCGTCCGTCATGTCGCACGTCACCGGCTCCGCGTCCCCGTACCCGGGGCTCAAGCTCGCCATGGCGCTGCTCTGCGCCGCACCGCTCACGGTGCTCCCCTACGCCGTCGCCCGGATCTTCGGCCGCGCCCGGGCCGGGTACGTCCTGCTCGGCCTCCCCGCCCTGACGTGGCTCGTGAACCAGGGCACCGTGCTGCTCGGCACGCAGTACGGTCTGGCCGACGACGCGGCCCCGTTCCGGGTCTACGCGCTGTACGGCGTCACCGGCTCGCTCGTGCTCGTGTCGCTGACGGTGCTGCTGCTGCTCAGCACGGCGCGCCTGCGCACCCGCGGCCTGCTCCTGGCGACGCTCGGGGTCGGGCTGCTCGCCGGCGCCGGCAACCTCTTGCGGATGATGTCGGGAGTCGGCATCGCGCTGGCGGTCGGCGTGCTGTGGTGGCTGAGGTCGAGCCGCCGGTGGCGGTGGTGGCTGGCCGCCGCCGGGTCGGCCGTCGCCGTCGCCCTCTCGTTCGCGGTCCCTGCGGGCGTGATGAAGGTCGTCCGGGCCGAGCAGTCCGCGGCCACCGGTATCGCCACGACGGACCTGCCGGCGGCGCACGCCCTCTGGCACTCGGCCTACCTCGGTCTGTCCTACCCCGAGGCGGTCGACGGTCGGCCGTCCCCGTTCGGCATCCCCTGGGACGACGAGTACGGATGGGACCGGGCGCGCGAGATCGACCCCGACGTGGTGATCGCCAGCACGCAGTACGACCAGATCATGAAACGCCTGTACCTCGAGCAGGTCGAGAACAGTCCCGCCGCCGCGGTACGGCTCTATCTCGACAAGGCGCTGTTCACCATCAAGCACTTCGGCGCGATGATCGTCGTCATCGTCATCGGGATCGGGCTGTCCCTGCGGCGCGCAGGGCCGCACCGAAGGCGGCTGACGGGTGCCGTCGCCCTGACGGTCCCGACCCTCGTGATCGGGATCATCCCCTCGGTCCTCGTCATGCCGCTCCTTTACTACTACTCCGAGCTCTCGGGGGCTCTCGGCCTGCTCACGGCCGTCGCGCTCGGGAGCCTGGCCTGGGTCGTCACGTCGATGCCCGCCCACGTGCGCGCGGCCGAGCGGGGCAAGATCGCCGCCCGGCTGCACGAGCTCGCACCGGCGCACACACCGAGTTCGCTGGGCGTCGTGGTCCCCACGTGCGACGGCGAGTCCGTCGTGCGGGACACGATCGAGGCGCTGGCGGCGGCGATCGGCCCCGACGACGAGATCGTGGTCGTGGAGAACGGCTCGACCGACCGCACGACCGAGGTGCTCGAGTCCATCTCGCGGGACTGGACGCACGAGTGCCGACTGACCGTGATGCACAGCGAGCGCGGTCTCGGCACGGCGCTGCGCACAGGCGTCCTGGCCTCGAGGAGCGACCGGCTGCTGCTGACCGCGGACGACCTCCCGTTCGGGACGGGTGACCTGAGCCGGTTCCGGGCCCTGCCGTCCGACACCGTCCTGGCGATCGGCTCCAAGGCCCATCCGGATTCGGACGTGCAGCGCTCACGCCGGCGAACCCTGCAGTCGCGGGTGTTCCGCCACATGCGCGAGGCCCTGCTGCACTCCCACGTGGGCGACAGCCAGGGCACGATCTGGGTGGACGGCACGTGGTGCCGGATGTTCGCAGCCTTCTCACGCGAGCCCGGACTCATGTGGACCACGGAGCTCGTGATGGCCGCCGAGATCCAGGGGATCCCCGTGACCGAGGTGCCGGTCAGCCTGAGCGAACGCCACGACGCGGTGACGAGCAGGTTCTCGTTCGCGGACGCGGCCCGAGGGCTACGTGGCATCGTCCGGCTCGCGCTGCAGAAGGACGAGTACCTCCAGGACGACTGGATCTCGCTCCGCCTGGCGCACGCGCCGGCGCTCCAGGACTGACGCGGGGCGGGGGGGGGGGGCGACACCCCCCCCCC
>JAEWCA010000394.1 GCA_023390875.1 Actinomycetes bacterium | reverse complement strand
GGCACGCCCGACGCCGCCACGCCCGACACGGGCACGCCCGACGCCGCCACGCCCGACGTGGGCACGAGCGACGCCGCGGGCGACCTCCCGGCGGCGCCGGACGTCCTCCCGCTGACCGAGCCCGCCGACGGCGTCCCGCCCGTGGTGGACACCCCCGAGGCGCTCGCCGAGGTCGTCGCCGCGTTCGGCGCCGGCACGGGACCGGTCGCCGTCGACGCCGAGCGCGCGTCGGGCTACCGCTACGGCCAGCGCACCTATCTCGTCCAGCTGCGCCGCGAGGGCGCGGGCACGGCGCTCATCGACCCGATCGCGCTGCCCGACCTGTCGGCGCTGTCCGAGGCGCTCGTGGGCGTCGAGTGGGTGCTGCACGCCGCGTCGCAGGACCTGCCGGGACTCGTCGAGCAGGGCATGCGGCCCACCCGGATCTTCGACACCGAGCTCGGTGCCCGGCTGCTCGGCATGGAGCGCGTCGGTCTGGCGGCGGTCGTCGCGGACGCGCTGGGCCTCGGGCTCGCCAAGGAGCACTCCGCGGTCGACTGGTCCACGCGCCCCCTGCCCGCCGACTGGCTGCGGTACGCGGCGCTCGACGTCGAGGTGCTCGTCGAGCTGCGCTCGGTCCTGGCAGAGCGCCTCGCGGTGGCGGGCAAGGCGGAGTGGGCCGCCCAGGAGTTCGAGGCGGTGCGGACGGCTCCCCCGGCGCCCGCGCGCGTCGACCCGTGGCGCCGGGTGTCGGGCCTGCACACGATCCGTGACGCGCGTCGGCTCGCCGTGGTCCGTGAGCTGTGGCTGGCCCGCGACCAGAACGCGCGGCAGCGCGACATCTCCCCCGGACGGGTGCTGCCGGACGCGGCGATCGTCGCCGCGGCCCAGGCGCTGCCCCGCTCGGTGCCGGCGCTCACGGCCCTGCCGGCGTTCTCCGGCAAGGGCACCCGCCGCCGCGCGACGCTGTGGCAGCAGGCGATCGACCGGGGCCTCGCGGTCCCGGACTCCGAGCTGCCGTCGGTGCGTGGCCCGAAGAGCGACGCTCCCCCGCCGCCGCGGGCGTGGGCGGAGAAGGACCCGGCGGCCGCGGCGCGGCTCACCGCCGCCCGGGACGTCGTCGCCGACCTGTCGTCGACGTACTCGGTGCCGGCCGAGAACCTGCTGCAGCCCGACCTCCTGCGTCGTC
This sequence comes from Actinomycetes bacterium, assembly GCA_023390875.1. Taxonomy (GTDB): domain Bacteria; phylum Actinomycetota; class Actinomycetes; order Actinomycetales; family Cellulomonadaceae; genus Cellulomonas. The sequence continues at coordinate 2,225 of JAEWCA010000394.1, read as the reverse complement.
TGTGCTGGACGCCTCCCGCGTCGCTGGACGCGGCGTCGATCGCCGAGTTCCTGCAGGCGGGCGGGGCGCGGCCGTGGCAGGTGGAGCTCGCGGCGGGCCGTCTCGCGACGGCGTTCGAGACGCTCCCGAACGCCTGACGGGGTCGCCGGTCGCCAGTGTTACTCTTCGGTAACTTCGGCTGACAAGGGACCTACGTCCCGGGTAGCGTCGGCCGTCGGTGGCCCGTCCGTGGGCCAGAGGAACGCCACCCTGGACACCGTCGTCCCGCCCTGGAGGCCCGATGCCGACCGCATCCGCACGTCCTGCACCCCGCGTCCGCCGCGTCGTGTTCGTCGACGGGGTCCGCACCCCGTTCGGCCGCGCCCGCAAGGACGGCATCTACGCGCACACCCGCGCCGACGACCTGTCGGTCAAGACGGTCCGCGAGCTGCTGCGGCGGCACCCCGAGCTCGCGCCGGAGCGCATCGACGAGGTCGCGATCGCCGCCACGACGCAGCAGGGCGACCAGGGGCTGACCCTCGGCCGCACGGTCGGCGTCCTCGCCGGCCTGCCGCGCACGGTCCCCGGCTACGCCGTCGACCGGATGTGCGCCGGTGCCATGACCGCCGTGACGAACGTGGCCGCCGCGATCGGCGTCGGCGCGCAGGACGTCGCGGTCGCGGGCGGCGTCGAGCACATGGGGCACCACCCGATGGGCTTCGACGCCGACCCGAACCCGCGCTTCCTGTCGGAGCGGCTCGTCGCGAACGACGCGCTCAACATGGGCGTGACCGCGGAGAACCTGCACGACCGGTTCCCCGCGCTGACCCGCGAGCGGGCCGACGCGTACGGCGTCGCGAGCCAGGACAAGTACGCCGCCGCGCTCGCCGCCGGGAAGATCGAGCCCGACCTCGTGCCCGTCGCGCTGCGCGACCCCGAGCACGGCTGGGGCCTCGCGACGGCCGACGAGCCGCCGCGACCGGGCACCACGGTCGAGGCCATCCAGAAGCTCCCGACGCCGTTCCGTCCCGGCGGGCGCGTGACGGCCGGCACCGCCGCGCCGCTCACCGACGGCGCCGCGTCGTGCCTGCTCGCCGCGGAGGACACGGCCGCCGAGCTCGGCCTGCCGGCGCGCATGCGGATGGTGTCGTTCGCGTACGCGGGCGTCGAGCCCGAGATCATGGGCATCGGCCCGGTCCCCGCGACGCGCAAGGCGCTCGAGCGCGCCGGCCTCACCATCGAGGACATCGGCCTGTTCGAGATCAACGAGGCGTTCGCCGTGCAGGTGCTCGCGTTCCTCGACGCGTTCGGCATCGCGGACGACGACCCCCGCGTGAACCCCTACGGCGGCGCGATCGCCGTCGGGCACCCGCTCGCGTCGTCGGGCGTGCGCCTCATGACGCAGCTCGCGCGCCAGTTCGAGGAGCACCCCGAGGTCCGCTACGGCCTGACGACCATGTGCGTCGGCCTGGGCCAGGGCGGCACCGTGATCTGGGAGAACCCGCACCACCCCGACTACGAGCCGACGACCACCGAGGAGGACGCGCAGTGACCGCGACGACCGACACCGCCGCCGGCCCCCGCGCCGAGCGGGTCACGCACTCCTACGTCCGCGACGTGACGCTGCCCGGCGGTGCCGGGACGCTCGCGCTCGTCACCCTGGACAACGGCCTCGACCACACGAAGCCGTCGACGCTGGGCCCGATCGGGATGGCCGAGCTCATCACGACGCTGACCGGCGTCCGCGACCGGGTCGCCGCGGGCGAGCTCGCCGCGGTCGCCGTCACCGGCAAGCCGTACTTCCTGGCCGCGGGTGCGGACCTCACGCAGGCCACCGCGCTCACGGGCCGGGACTCGGCGCTCGAGCTGGGTCGCGCCGGGCACACGGCGTACTCGCTGCTGCAGGACATGGGTGTGCCGACGTTCGCGTTCGTCAACGGTGTCGCGCTCGGCGGCGGGCTCGAGCTCGCGCTCAACTGCCACTACCGGACGGTCGCGTCCGACGTGCGGGCGCTCGCGCTGCCCGAGACCGGCCTCGGGCTCGTCCCGGGCTGGGGTGGCGCGTACCTCGTGCCGCGGCTCGTCGGCATCGAGAAGGCGCTCGACGTCATCCTCACGCGGCCGGCCACCAACAAGCCGTACTCGGCGACCGAGGCCGCGTCGATCGGGCTCGTGGACGTCGTCCTCGACCCGGCGGACTTCCTCGAGGAGTCGATCCGGTGGGCCGCCCGCGTGCTGTCCGGCCA
>JAEWCA010000382.1 GCA_023390875.1 Actinomycetes bacterium | reverse complement strand
GCGCGCTCGTCGGCGCGGGCGTCGGGTCGGCGCTCGCGGCGGCCGCCGGAGGCGCTCTCGTCGCCGTGGTCGTCGTCGGCGCGGGTGTCGGTCTGCTCGACCGCGGCACCGTGACGGGCTTCCTGGGGGTCGAGCGGCAGCCTGCGCCCCCGACCGAGGCGGTACGACCGGTGCCCGACCCGACCGACTGACGCGCCCGCGACGCCGGTCCGCCACGGACGTGGCGGGACTCACCGTGCTGACCTCTCGGGCAGACGTCCGGTGTCGGGTAGGCTGGAATCCCGTGACAGAGCGCGCGCACCGACTCTCCGGGCGGTCGGACTCCTCGACCCGGCACATCTTCGTCACCGGGGGCGTCGCCTCCTCACTCGGCAAGGGCCTCACGGCGAGCAGCCTGGGCCGCCTGCTTCGGTCCCGTGGTCTCAAGGTCACGATGCAGAAGCTGGACCCGTACCTCAACGTGGACCCGGGCACCATGAACCCGTTCCAGCACGGCGAGGTGTTCGTCACCGAGGACGGTGCGGAGACGGACCTCGACGTCGGCCACTACGAGCGGTTCCTCGACGTCGACCTGGTCGGCTCGGCCAACGTGACGACCGGTCAGGTCTACTCGCAGGTGATCGCCAAGGAACGGCGTGGCGAGTACCTCGGCGACACCGTCCAGGTCATCCCGCACATCACCGACGAGATCAAGACGCGGATGCGCTCGCAGGCGAGCGACGACGTCGACGTCATCATCACGGAGATCGGTGGCACGGTCGGCGACATCGAGTCGCTGCCGTTCCTCGAGGCCGCCCGCCAGGTCCGGCACGACCTCGGCCGGTCCAACGTGTTCTTCCTGCACGTCTCGCTCCTGCCGTACATCGGCCCGTCGGGCGAGCTGAAGACGAAGCCGACGCAGCACTCGGTCGCCGCGCTGCGCAGCATCGGCATCCAGCCCGACGCGATCGTGCTGCGCGCCGACCGCGACGTGCCCGAGGGCACCAAGCGCAAGATCGCGCTGTTCTGCGACGTCGACGTCGAGGGCGTCGTGACCGCCAAGGACGCGCCGAGCATCTACGACATCCCGCGCGTGCTGCACTCCGAAGGGCTCGACGCGTACGTCGTGCAGCGCCTCGGCCTGCCGTTCCGTGACGTCGACTGGTCGGGCTGGGACGAGCTCCTGCACCGCGTGCACCAGCCGGCGCACCAGGTCGAGGTCGCGCTCGTCGGCAAGTACATCGACCTGCCCGACGCGTACCTGTCCGTGACGGAGGCGCTGCGCGCCGGTGGTTTCCACCACGACACGAAGGTCGTCATCCGGTGGGTCACGTCGGACGACTGCCAGACCGCCGAGGGGGCGCGGCTCGCGCTCGAGGGCGTCGACGCGGTGCTGGTCCCGGGCGGGTTCGGCGTGCGCGGCATCGAGGGCAAGCTCGGTGCGCTGCGCTGGGCGCGCGAGAACAAGGTGCCGACGCTGGGCATCTGCCTGGGCCTGCAGTGCATGGTCATCGAGTACTCGCGGACCGTCCTCGGCCTCGAGGGCGCGTCGTCGTCCGAGTTCGACGACGACCCGGCGCACCCCGTGATCGCGACGATGGCGGAGCAGCTCGCGATCGTCGGCGGCGCGGGCGACCTGGGCGGCACCATGCGGCTCGGCTCGTACGAGGCCAAGCTGACGCCCGGTTCGGTCGTCGCTGAGGCCTACGGGTCCGAGACGGTCACGGAGCGGCACCGTCACCGGTACGAGGTCAACAACGCGTACCGCGACAAGCTCGAGGCCGCCGGACTGGTGATCTCGGGCGTCTCGCCCGACACGTCGCTCGTCGAGTTCGTCGAGCTGCCGCGCGACGTGCACCCGTACTTCGTCGCGACGCAGGCGCACCCCGAGTTCAAGTCGCGCCCGACACGTGCGCACCCGCTGTTCGCGGGGCTGGTCGGGGCGGCGCTCGCGCAGCGGACCGACGAGGTCTGATGGGGGAGCCGAACGACGCGGTCGTCGTCGACACGTCAGCGCCGCGGCAGGTCGTGTCGCACGAGATCCTGCACCACGGCAAGGTGTGGGACCTCGCGTCGGACGTCGTCGACCTCGGTGACAGCCAGGTGGTCCGCGAGTACGTCGACCACCCGGGGGCCGTCGCGGTCGTCGCGCTCGACGAGGACGACCGCGTGCTGCTGCTCTCGCAGTACCGGCACCCGGTCGGCCACGAGCTCTGGGAGCTGCCGGCGGGTCTGCTCGACGTCGAGGGCGAGGTGCTCGTCGACGCCGCGGCCCGGGAGCTCGCCGAGGAGGCGGACCTGGTCGCGGGGTCCTGGTGGCGGCTCGTGGAGTTCTTCTCGTCGCCGGGCGGGTCGGACGAGCGGATCGTGATCTTCCTGGCGCGCGACCTGACCGCCGTGCCGGACGCCGACCGGTACACCCGGGTCGACGAGGAGGCCGGCATGGAGCTGGCGTGGGTGCCGCTCGACGACGCCGTGGACGCCGTGCTGGCGGGTCGGCTGCACAGCCCGACGGCAATCACGGGCGGGCTCGCGGGGGCGGCCGCCCGGGCACGCAGCTGGTCGACGTTGGAGCCCGTCGGGCCTTCCTGACCGCTCCGCACCACAGCACGGACGCCGGCCGGCCCGTCGAGGGC
>JAEWCA010000300.1 GCA_023390875.1 Actinomycetes bacterium | reverse complement strand
GCCCGGGACCACGCGGTCCCGGGCCATCGGTCGGGCACCTCAGGACGAGGCGATGCCTTCGCCGCCCACGGTGCCGGGCACCACGAGCGACCCGACCGCGGTGAGCGTGCCGTCGTCGCCGATGGCGAACGTGTCGACGGTGCCCTGCGCGCCGGTCTGCACGTCGAGGAACCGGCCGTCGGAGCTGACGCTCGCGTCGACCGTGCCGGGCAGGGTGCCGGTGACGCCGGTCGCGGTGAGCCCGCCCGCGGCGTCGACCCGGTAGCCCGAGAGCGTGGCGCTGCCGGCGTTGGACGTCCACACGTCGTTGCCGCGCGCGGCGATCCAGCAGGTCGCGGCCTGCCCGGTCGCCTGCTCGGCGAGCGGTGTGAGGGTGCCGTGCGCGTCGAGGGCGAAGGTGGCGGCGAAGCTCGCCGCCTCGGCGACGACCACGTGCCCCTGCGCGTCGAGGACGAGCGCGAACGGGACCCGCCCGGGCAGCGACGTGACGGTCGGTGCCGGTGACGGACGGCCGAACGCGCCGAAGGTGAAGACGTCGATCGCGTTGCTCCCCGCCTTCGTCGTGACGAGCAGCGTCCGCCCGCCCGGTCCGAACGCGACCTGACCGGGGGTGTGCGTGAACTCCGGGGTGGCGGCGGGGTCGAGGCCCAGGTCCCGGTGCCACGACGGGACGGCGACCAGGTGACCGCCCGCCCGCACGAAGCCCTGCACGGAGCCTCCGCCGCGGGCGTTGAGCACGTAGACGCGCGCGTCGTGCACCGCGACGCTCACTGGGAAGTCGCCGCCCGTCGGGACGACGTCGCGCAGCCGCAGCCCGTCGCCGCGCGTGCTGAACACGCTGAGGGTGTCGGAGCCGGCGTTGACGACGTAGAGCAGGCCGGACGGCCGGTCGAGCACGACGGGGCCCTGGGAGGCGAGCCGGTCGACGACCGCGCCCGTCAGCGCGCCCCCGGTGCCGCCCGTCGCGTACGACCCCGCGGCGTGCAGGGTGCCGTCGGCGGCGCGGGTCAGGACGCGGACCTCGTTCCCGGCGGGGTCGTTGGTGGGCACGTACACGGTCGACGCACCGGGTCCGGGGTGGTGGGCGGGGACCGACGCGAGCGCGGGGCCGGCGGCGAGGACGGATGCGGCAGCGACGGCGACGACCGCGCCGAGGCGGGTGAGGTGCTTCATGAGGGTGCCTTCTTCTCGTGGTGAGCGTGGACACCTCATCTGCGTCGCGCGCGACGCGGTTCTTACCTCCGGACGCTCACGAGTCCGCCTCGTCGGCCACGATCGCCCTCAGCAGACCTGTGAGGTCCTCCGCGCACGGGCCGCACTGAGACAGGTGCACGGCGACGCCCGGGAAGCGGGTGCGTGCGGCGGCGGGGTCGGTGTGCGTGAGCTCCGCGTAGACCTCCAGCACCGCCATCGCCTCGTCGCAGCCGACGTCGGCGGGGTCGGTGTGCAGGAAGTGCTCGACGAGCGACCAGTCGCTCACGGCGTCCTCCCTTCGGCGTGTCCCAGCTGTCCGTGCGCCACGAGCGTCGCCCGGACCTTGCGTCGCGCGTCGAACAAGGCCTTGTACACCGTGTTCCGGCTCACGCCCATGCCCTGCGCGACGGCCTCGAGCGGGACGCCGTCGATGAGGATCGCGACGAACACCGACCGCTGGTACTCCGTGAGGTCTCGCTCGACGGCCTCCGTCACCGCCCGGACCAGGTCGCGCTGCACGGCGTGGTCCTCCGGCCCGATCCCCATCCGGTCCGGGAGCCGGTCCCAGTCGATCTCGGACGACGACGGCGCGTGGTGCTGCCACTGGTGCCGGCCGATCTTCGCGGACACCTCGAACATGACGAACTTGTAGACCCACGTGGTGAACCGGCTCTCCCCACGGAACTGATCGAGCTTGGCGAGCACGGCGACCATCGCGTCGCCGGCCGACTGGACCGCGAGGTCGTCGAGCTCGGGGCCCGAGACGGCGAGCTGGGCCGCCCTCCGGGCGAGCTCGCGCCGGGCCGCACGGGTCATCAGCGCGTGCAGCCGCGAGAGGCAGCCGTCACGGTCGGCGGCGGCATGGTCGAGGCATCCGAGCCACCCGGCCGAGTCCGGGTCGAGCGTCGCGCGGTCCACGCCGGGTGCGGGCACCTTCGGATCGTAGGGCCATGCCCGCGTCGCCACCGGTCGAGGTCGCGTCGCCGGGACCCCGGCGAGGTCGACGAGCGTGGGGAACGCGCGGCACCCCCGCCGGCACGAGGGCTCGACGGGGGTGCCGGACGTGCGGAGGTCGTCAGGAGTGCGTCACGACGCCCACCGGAACCCGGGATTCACCTTGCCGCCCCAGTCGAAGACGGCCATGTTGTCCCACCCGTCCCCGGTGCCGTTGATGTTGGCGGGGTCCCAGCCGTTGCCTTTCACGGCCGTCCAGGTCGGCTCCCAGTAGAAGACGCCGATCCCGCCCGCGTTCCGCACCGTGTTCTGGATGTAGGTGAACATCGTCGCCTGGCTGGTCCAGCTGTTGTCGAACCCTTCGCACGTGCCGCTGCCGCTGTTCGCCTGCGAGTCGGCGTCGGCGGTGGTGAACGGGTAGGCGGTCTCCACCACGGCGACCGGCTTGCCGTAGCGGCTCTTGGCGGTAGACACGGCCGAGTACAACGCGTCGAGGTTGCCGTGCCAGAAGCAGTAGTACGACAGGCCCGTGACGTCCCACGTGACGCCCTGGGCCTTGATGCCGTCGTAGAACCACTTCAGGTGGTCGACGCTGTCGGAGTTCGCCGTGTGGATGATGACCTGCGTCGACGAGCTGCACGCCTTGACCGCGTTGTAGCCGGACTTGAGCAGCAGGCCCAGGTTGGTGAAGCTGTTGTTGACGACCTTGCCCTCGTTCCAGAGCATGCCGACGTTGATCTCGTTGCCGATCTGGATGCTGTCCGGCGTCGTGCCCTGCGCCTTGAGCGTGGAGCACACCGAGTACGTGTAGTCGTACACGTCCTTCTGCAGCTGCGTGATGGTGTGGTTGGACCACGCCGCCGGCTTGTCCTGCTTGCCGGGGTCGGCCCACGTGTCGGAGTAGTGCAGGTCGACGAGCAGCTTGAGGCCGCGCGACTTGACCTCCTTGGCGTACGCGGCGACCTTGCTCGCGTTGTTGTAGCCGGACGCCGGGTTGTTCCAGACCCGCAGCCGCACGTAGTTCATGCCGGCGCCCTTGAGGATGTCGAGCGGGTTCTTCTGGGCGCCTGTGGCGTCGTAGTACTTCACGCCGAGGTCGAGGCTGCGCTGCAGGCTCGACACGTCGGCGCCGAGCATCGTGAGGCTGGCCGCCTGGGCCGGGGTGGCGATGCTGAGGGCCACGGCTGGTGCTGTCAGCAGGGCGGTGATGACGCCCATGACGGTGATGCGCTTGCGTACGTTCACGGCAATCTCCCTTGATTGTCGTCCTGGGTGGAGCAGGGCCGAACGTGCCGGATCGGCGACGCGACCCTGTGCACGCTCACAGTAGACCGGGCGGCATCGCGGTGGAGGAACATCGGTCGCGCCTGATGCGCTGCGGGCTCACTGTGCCGACTGACTGAGAACGATCACAGTTCCGTGGCGCGGTCGACCCAGGACGCACGACACCCCCGCCGCCACGAGGGCGACGGGGGTGCCGTCACTGCAGGTCCACGGCCCCTGGGAGCAGCCAGGGGCCGGGACGATCAGACGTCGAAGTAGAGCTCGAACTCGTGCGGGTGCGGCCGCAGACGGATCGGGTCGACCTCGGCGGAGCGCTTGTAGTCGATCCACGTGGCGATGAGGTCCGGCGTGAAGACGTTCCCCGCGGTGAGGAAGTCGTGGTCGGCCTCGAGGTTGTCGAGCACCTCGGAGAGGGAGCCCGGGACCTGCTGGATGAGGGCGTGCTCCTCGGGCGGCAGCTCGTAGAGGTCCTTGTCGACCGGCTCCGGCGGCTCGATGCGGTTCTGGATGCCGTCGAGGCCGGCCATGAGCATGGCCGCGAACGCGAGGTACGGGTTCGACGACGGGTCCGGCACGCGGAACTCGATGCGCTTGGCCTTCGGGTTCGAACCGGTGACCGGGATGCGGATGCACGCGGAGCGGTTGCGGGCCGAGTAGACCAGGTTGACCGGGGCCTCGAAGCCGGGGACCAGGCGGTGGTAGGAGTTCACCGTCGGGTTCGTGAACGCGAGCAGCGACGGCGCGTGCTTGAGCAGGCCGCCGATGTACCAGCGGGCCGTGTCGGACAGGCCGCCGTAGCCCTTCTCGTCGAAGAACAGCGGCTGGCCGTCCTTCCACAGGGACTGGTGCACGTGCATGCCCGAGCCGTTGTCGCCGAAGAGCGGCTTCGGCATGAACGTCGCGGTCTTGCCGGCGGCGTGCGCGACGTTCTTCACGACGTACTTGAACAGCTGCACCTTGTCGGCCGACTTGGCGAGCGTGTCGAAGCGGTAGTTGATCTCCGCCTGGCCGGCGGTGCCGACCTCGTGGTGGGCGCGCTCGACCTCGAGGCCGAGGGCGTCGAGCTGCAGCGAGATCTGGTCGCGCAGGTCGGCGAAGTGGTCCACCGGCGGGACGGGGAAGTAGCCGCCCTTGTAGGGCGTCTTGTGGCCGAGGTTGCCACCCTCCTCGACGCGGCCTGTGTTCCAGGCGGCCTCGATGGAGTCGATGTAGTAGTACGACGCGTTCTGCTTCGTCTCGAAGCGCACGTCGTCGAAGATGTAGAACTCGGCCTCGGGGGCGAAGAACGCCGTGTCCGCGATGCCGGTCGACCGCAGGTACGCCTCGGCCTTCGCGGCGACCTGACGGGGGTCGCGGCTGTAGGGCTCGTCGGTGTACGGGTCGACGATGTGGAAGTTGATGTTGAGCGTCTTCTCCGCGCGGAACGGGTCGACGTACGCCGTCGACACGTCCGGGATCAGCTTCATGTCGGACTCGTGGATCGCCTGGAAGCCACGGATCGACGAGCCGTCGAACATCTGGCCCTCGGTGAAGAACGCCTCGTCGACCGATGCGGCGGGCACGTTGAAGTGCTGCATCACGCCGGGCAGGTCGCAGAACCGCACGTCGATGAACTTGACGTCTTCGCTCTTGATGAAGGCCAGGACTTCCTCTGGCTTGCTGAACATCCGCTGCTCCTCGGTTGGGTTTGCCCTGGGGCGGGCACAGGCGACGCTAGGACGGCCCGGTTTCTCTGCCGTGTACCGATTGTTTCCACGGTGTTACGGGGACGTGGGTGGTGTAACGATCGTGCGAACTCCTGGGCGGACGTCCGGGTCCTGGGGGCGACCTACCCTTGAGGCGTGACATCACGGGACGAGATGGGGTCGTGGCTCGAGGGTTCGGCGCCGTCGACGGGCGGGACGCACCGGGGAGCACGGCTCGGCCTGCCGCCGGACGGTCCGGGGTCGCTCGCGCGGCTGGGGCGCCGGGTCGCGGCGCTGGCGATCGACTGGGTGGCCTGCCTCGCCATCTCGGCGGCGTTCTTCCCCGCGGCCGGCGCGTCCGGGTTCTTCCTGTCGAAGGGCGACCCGATGGCGACGCTCGGCATCTTCGCGCTCGAGAACGTCCTGCTCGTCGGCACCGTCGGCAACACGCTCGGCCACCGCATCGTCGGCCTGCACGTGCGCCGGGTCGTCGTGCCGCCCGCCGCGGACGCACCGGCGGGACCGCCGCACCTGCTGGGGGCGCTCGTGCGCACCGTGCTGCTGTGCCTCGTCGTGCCCGCGGTGGTGTGGGACGGCGACGGCCGCGGCCTGCACGACCGCGTCGCCGGCACCGCGATCGTCCGTCGCTGAGTGCCCGACGCGCGCCGTCACCCGCGGGGCGCCGTCCACACCAGGCTGTACCGCCAGTACAGGTGCCGTCGCCAGCGCACCCCGGGAAGGACGTCGCGCGCGAGCCGCCGCACGTCGCCGTAGCCGTGCGAGGGGTCCGTCACGGGCGCGCCGTGGTCCCAGACGCCGCGCGTCCGGTCGACGACGGCGGCGACAGGGACGGCGGCGGCGCTGAGCGCGACGTCCGACGGGGTCCGCACGCCCGCGAGCCCGACGACGACCAGGTGGCCGCCGGGGGCCGTGAGGTCACGCAGCCGTCGCAGGCCCGCGTCGAGATCGAGATGGTGCAGCGTCGCGTAGCAGGTGACGAGGTCGAACTGCTCGTCCGTGACGGTGTCGAGCACGTCGCCCACGACGTAGCGCAGCGCGGGCTCACCGACGCCGAGGGCGCGTGCCTCGTCGCGCGCACGGTCCACCTGCGCGGCGTCGGCGTCCAGCCCGGTCACCCGCGGCGTGCCCGCGGCGTGCAGCTCGCGCGTCAGATGACCCTCGCCGCAGCCGACGTCGAGCGCCGAGCGCGCCGTCGGCGCCCAGCGCAGCGCCAGACGGTGGTAGTGCGTGTTGTGGTTCCAGCGGTCGTCCGCCACCTCGTGCCCCCATGCCGGTCGGTGTCGTGTCGTCGGACACCGTAGCGGGTGGAGGCCAGGGGGTCAGCGGCCGCGCATGCCCTTGCGGTCGGGACGGGCACGCATCGGGTCGACGCCCTTCGGGACCGGCAGCCGGACCCCGCCGAGCGCGGTCAGCCGCTTGCTGACCTCGGCGACCTCCTGCTTGGTCAGCTGCGGCTTGAGCTTCTGCACGGCGCGGGGGAGCTTGCGCAGGGCCACCTGGCCCTCGCCGTCGCCGACCTGGATGAGCGTGATGGGGGCGCCCGAGATGACGCGCGCGGTGCGCTTGCGCTCCTGCTCGAGCAGCCTGCCGATCCGGGGGGCGGGCCCCTCGCCGATGAGCACGACACCCGGGCGGCCCACGCCGCGGAAGACGAGGTCCTGCGTGCGGGGGTCGACCGCTACGGGCTCCTCGGAGAACGTCCAGCCGCGGCGGATCGTGCCGAGGGCGGCGCGCGACGCACCGGGCTGGCCCTCGATCTGCGTGTACGCGGCCGTCTCGGCGCGACGGGCCAGCAGGAACAGCGAGCCGAGGAACGCGAACGGCAGGCTGAGCAGCAGCACGTACAGCCAGTGACCGATGAGCAGACCGATGATCAGGCCCACCACGACGATGCCGAAGAAGGCCGCCAGCACGATCCACGTGACTGCCGGGTCGTTCCGGCGGGTCATCTGGTACGCCTGCCACACCTGGTGGTACCAGCGGGTCTTCTTCACCTTGCCGGCGGGCGCTCCGGCGGACGCAGACGTGTCACGGGCCATGAGCCGGAAGTCTACCGAGTGCGCAGGGGCCGTCAGCGCGCGAGGAGGCTGGCCGCCTCCTGGCGGGACGTGGTCGGCTCGCCGAGGTGGGCGAGCGCCTCGGGGATCGGCAGGCCGCGGCGGCGCATGGCCTGGCCCCACAGCCGTCCGGCGCGGTACGACGAGCGCACGAGCGGCCCCGACATCACGCCGAGGAAGCCGAGCCGCTGGGCCTCGGCTGACAGCTCGACGAACTCCTCGGGCCGAACCCAGCGGGACACGGGGTGGTGCCGGACGGACGGTCGCAGGTACTGCGTGATCGTCACGAGGTCGCAGCCGGCCTCGTGCAGGTCGGCGAGCGCCTCCTTGGCCTCGTCGATGGTCTCGCCCATCCCGAGGATGAGGTTCGACTTGGTCACCAGCCCCTGCTCGCGGGCGCGGGTCAGCACGGACAGCGACCGCTCGTAGCGGAAGCCCGGGCGGATCGTCTTGAAGATGCGGGGGACGGTCTCGAGGTTGTGCGCGAGCACCTCGGGCCGCGACGAGAAGACCTCGTCGAGCAGCTCGGGCACCGCGTTGAAGTCGGGGATGAGCAGCTCGACGCCGGTGCCGGGGTTGACGTCGTGGATCTGGCGGACCGTCTCGGCGTAGAGCCATGCGCCGCCGTCGGCCAGGTCGTCGCGCGCGACGCCCGTGACCGTCGCGTACTTGAGCCCCATCGCCTGGACCGACGCCGCGACGCGACGCGGCTCGTCGGCGTCGAAGTCGGCCGGCTTGCCCGTGTCGATCTGGCAGAAGTCGCAGCGCCGCGTGCACTGGTCGCCGCCGATGAGGAACGTCGCCTCGCGGTCCTCCCAGCACTCGAAGATGTTGGGGCAGCCGGCTTCCTCGCACACGGTGTGCAGGCCTTCACGCTTCACGAGGCCCTTGAGCTCCGAGTACTCGGGGCCCATGGTCGCGCGTGTGCGGATCCACTCCGGCTTCTTCTCGATCGGCGTCTCGGCGTTGCGGGCCTCGACGCGCAGCATCCGGCGTCCCTCGGGGGCGATCGTCACGTCGGTCAGCGTAACCCGGCGCTCCCGCCACGGACGTCCGGGAGTCGCACGTCACAGAGTCGGGACCTCCGTCCCGTGCGCACGGCACGTCCGGGGGGAAGCGTGAGGAGATCGGACGACGAAGGAGGGGGACGACCATGCGCGTGCTGGTGACGGTGGCGTCGCGACACGGAGCGACGCGCGAGATCGGTGCCGAGGTGGCCGCGGTGCTGCGCGGAGCGGGGCACACGGTCGACGAGGTCGACCCGGACGACGTCGAGCAGGTGCACGGCTACGACGCCGTGGTGCTGGGCTCGGCGGTGTACGTGGGTCGGCTCGCGGTCGCGATGCGGGACCTCGTGGAACGGCAGGGTGCGCACCTGCGGTCCATGCCGGTGTGGCTGTTCTGGTCGGGCCCGGTGGGTGACCCGCCGCTGCCGCCCACGGTCCCGGACGACGTCGACGTCGTCGCGGGGCACGCGGGTGTCGAGCAGCCCAAGTGCTTCGTCGGGCGGCTGGAGCGGTCCGAGCTGGGCCTCAGCGAGCGGGCCCTGGTCGCCCTGACGGGCGCGCAGACCGGTGACTTCCGCGACTGGGACGAGGTCCGGGCGTGGGCCGTGACCGTGGCGGAGGAGCTCAGCCGACCCCCGGCGACGGTCTGACGGTCGCGCGTCAGACGAGGGCGGCGTCGCCCGCGGCGAGCAAGGGCGCGAGGACGTCGACGAGGTGGCCGCGGACCAGGGGCGTGACCTCCGCGATCGTCACGTGCCGCCCCGTCTCGACCGTCAGCGACGTCACGTCGGCGTCGTCGATGCCGCACGGCACGATGCGGTCGAACGCCGACAGGTCGGGGTCGCAGTTGAGTGCGAACCCGTGCATCGTGACGGCCCGGGAGACGCGCACGCCGATGGCCGCGACCTTGCGCGCACGCCGGCCGCGCGGGTCGTCAGGCGCGTCGGCCGCGAACCACACGCCGCTGCGTCCGTCGACGCGCTCGGCCTGCAGGCCGAGGTCGGCGCACGTGCGGATGACGGCCTCCTCGAGCGCGCGGACGTAGCGGACGACGTCGATC
>JAEWCA010000277.1 GCA_023390875.1 Actinomycetes bacterium | reverse complement strand
GGGCCGGAGCCCGCGCCGGCGGCGCGCCCCGCGCCGTGCCGACCTCAGCTGTGGACGACCGCCTTCTCTGAGCCGGCCCCGGTCAGCGACCGCACCTCCATCTCCGCGAACTTCTCCGGGTGCGGCTTCTCCTTGCTCAGGTACGTCCCGAGGATCCCGAGCAGGAACGCGAGCGGGATCGTGATGAGACCCGGGTTCTCGAGCGGGATCAGGTGGAAGTCGACGCTCGTGTCCTTGATCATCGACAGGCTCGCGCCCGTCTTCGGGTCGACCTTGCCGGACACCACCGGCGAGAACGTGATGAGCACGATGCACGAGATCAGGCCCCCGTACATCGACCACAGCGCACCCGACGTGTTGAACCTCTTCCAGAACAGCGAGTAGAGGATCGTCGGGAGGTTCGCGCTCGCCGCGACCGCGAACGCGAGTGCCACGAGGAACGCGACGTTCTGCCCGTTCGCGAACACGCCGCCGATGATCGCGAGGATGCCGATCGCGACCACGGTGATGCGCGCGACGCGCACCTCGCCGTCGGGCTTGACCTCGCCGCGCTTGATGACGTTCGCGTAGATGTCGTGCGCGAACGACGTCGCGGCCGTGATCGTGAGGCCGGCCACGACCGCGAGGATCGTCGCGAACGCGACCGCCGAGATGATGCCCAGCAGGATCGTGCCGCCCAGCTCGTACGCGAGCAGCGGGGCCGCCGAGTTCACGCCGCCGGGGGCCGACGTGATCTTCTCCGGACCGACGACCGCACCCGCGCCGTAGCCGAGCACGAGCGTGAACAGGTAAAAGATCCCGATGAGCCAGATGGCCCACACGACCGACCGGCGGGCCTCCTTGGCCGACGGGACCGTGTAGAACCGCATCAGCACGTGCGGCAGACCCGCGGTGCCGAGGACGAGGGCGAGGGCGAGCGACAGGAAGTTGAGCTGGCTCATCGAGGTCGCGCCGTACTGCTTGCCGGGGCCGAGCAGCGCCTCGCCGCCCTCACCTGCGGCGTCGACCGCGCCCTGCAGCAGGTCGGAGAAGTTGAACCCGTACTTGGCGAGCACCCAGAGGGTCATGACCGCGGCACCGAGGATCAGCAGCACGGCCTTGATGATCTGCACCCAGGTCGTGCCCTTCATCCCGCCGATGAGGACGTACAGGATCATGAGGGCGCCGACGACGGCGATGACGATGCCCTGCGCCTGCGTGCCCGTCACGCCGAGCAGCAGCGCGACCAGACCACCGGCGCCGGCCATCTGGGCGAGCAGGTAGAAGAACACGACCGTGAGGGTGGCGAGGGCGGCCGCCATCCGGACGGGGCGCTCCTTGAGCCGGAACGACAGCACGTCGGCCATCGTGAACCGGCCCGTGTTGCGCAGGAGCTCGGCGACCAGCAGCAGCGCGACGAGCCACGCGACGAGGAAGCCGATCGAGTACAGGAAGCCGTCGTACCCGTTGATCGCGATCGCACCGCAGATGCCGAGGAACGACGCCGCCGACAGGTAGTCGCCGGCGATCGCGGTGCCGTTCTGCGGGCCGGTGAACGACCGGCCCGCCGCGTAGTAGTCGGCGGCGGTCTTGTTGTTCCGCGACGCCCGGAACACGATGACGAGCGTCACGAGCACGAAGCCCGAGAAGATCGCGATGTTGACCCACGGCTCGCCGATCTGCTCGGTCTCCGCGGCCCGGACCAGGGTGGCGAGGGAGGCGCTCACAGGACCTCACCGCCGTCCAGCTCGCCGTCCTCGATGTGCCGGCGCAGCTTCTCCGCGACCGGGTCCTGACGGTTGTTGGCCCAGCGGGCGTAGACCATCGTGATGACGAACGTCGAGACGAACTGGCCGAGCCCGAACAGCAGGCCGACCGTGATGTTGCCCCACACCTTCGTCGACATGAAGTCGTGCGCGTAGTCGGCGAGCAGGACGTAGACGAAGTACCACACCAGGAACAGGGCGGTCATCGGGAAGACGAAGCGACGGAACCGGCTGCGCAGTGCCTGGAACTCGTCGCTTCGTTGGACCCGCTGGTAGTCGGTCTCTCGTGGACTGTCGAACGTGTCTGTCATGTGCGCCTCCCAAGTCACGGGGCTGCGTGGCGTCGTTGCCACTCGCGGAGAGTGTGGCGCAGATCACCGGGTGAAGTACACGAAATCTTTCGACATGTCACACGAAAGTTCGACATCTCGGACGTCGGGTGTGACGGAGCGGGCGACGGGTCCGCGTGCGCGGCCCGCGTCGCGCGCCGGGTGCGACCCGGCTCCGGGGCTAGTGCCCGGCCTCGTGCCAGCTCGCCCCGACCCCGACGGAGACGTCGAGCGGCACGTCCAACGGCCCGTCCGTCGCGGCGTCACCGGCTGCCCCCATCTGCTCGCGCACGACCTGCTCGACCTCGTCGCGCTCCCCCGCGGCGACCTCGAGCACGAGCTCGTCGTGCACCTGGAGCAGCAGCCGCGACGCGAGCCCGCGCCGGGACAGCTCGCGGTCGACGCCGAGCATCGACACCTTGATGAGGTCGGCGGCGCTGCCCTGGATGGGCGCGTTGAGCGCCATCCGCTCGGCCGCCTCGCGACGCTGGCGGTGGTCGCTCGTGAGGTCCGGGAGGTACCGGCGACGACCGAGGATGGTCTGCGTGTAGCCGGTCGCCCGGGCCACGTCGACGACGCCCGTCAGGTAGTCGCGCACGCCGCCGAACCGCTCGAAGTAGTCCTGCATCAGCGCGGACGCCTCGGACACCTCGATCGACAGCTGCTGGGACAGACCGTACGACGACAGGCCGTACGCCAGGCCGTACGACATCGCCTTGATCTTCGAGCGCATGGCCGACGTGACCTCGTCGGTGGGCACGCCGAACACGCGGGAGCCGACGTAGCTGTGCAGGTCCTCCCCCGACCGGAACGCCGAGATCAGCCCCTCGTCGCCCGACAGGTGCGCCATGATCCGCATCTCGATCTGCGAGTAGTCGGCCGTGAGCAGGGTCTCGTAGCCGTCGCCGACCACGAACGCCCGGCGGATCTGACGGCCGGCCTCGGTACGGATCGGGATGTTCTGCAGGTTCGGGTCGGCCGACGACAGGCGGCCCGTCGCGGCGATGGTCTGCTGGAAGGTCGTGTGGATCCGGCCGTCGGGCGCGATCGAGCGCAGCAGCCCCTCCACCGTCTGCCGCAGCCGGATGGCGTCGCGGTGCGCGAGCAGGTGCTCGAGGAACGGGTGCTGGGTCCGCTCGAACAGGTCGGTGAGCGACGCCGCGTCGGTCGTGTAGCCGGTCTTGATCCTCTTGGTCTTCGGCATGCCGAGCTGGTCGAACAGCACCTCCTGGAGCTGCTTGGGCGAGCCCAGGTTCACCTCGCGGCCGATGACCTCGTACGCGTCCGCCGCCGCCTCCTGCACGGCCGCGTCGAACGACCGCTCGAGCCCGGCGAGGTACCCGGAGTCGATCGCGATGCCCGTCCGCTCCATGCGCCCGAGCACGTCGACCAGCGGGAGCTCGAGGTCCGTCAGCAGGTGGGTGGCCCCGCGGTCGGCGATCTCCCCGGCGAGCACGTCCGACAGGTCGCGCACCGCCGCCGCGCGGACGGCAGCCCGGCGACCCTCGTCCGTGCCGTCGAGCTCGAGGTCGAACGCGCCCTGGCCGTCCGCCGTCGCGTCGTCCGCGCCCAGCTCGCGGTGCAGGTAGCCGATCGCCATGTCCGCCAGGTCGTAGGCGCGCCGGTCGGGCTGGCACAGGTAGGCCGCGAGCTCGGTGTCGAACGCGACGCCCGCGATCGGCAGCCCGCGCCCGGCGAGCGCGTGCCACGCCTCCTTCGCTGCGTGCACGACCTTCGGCGCCGCCGGGTCGGCGAGCCAGGCCGCGAGGGCCGCCTCGTCCGCGGGGACGATCTCCTGCAGGTCGAACACCGCGGCCTGGCCCGACGCGTCCGCCAT
>JAEWCA010000254.1 GCA_023390875.1 Actinomycetes bacterium | reverse complement strand
AGTCTAGGCAACCGCCCCGTGCGCGCCCGGGGTGACGGCGCCGCCCCGCGTCGCGATCTCGTCACAGTCCGCGGCCCGCCCCGGGCGATGCGTCCGGTGCGTCCGGCTCGCGTGCGTCTGCGGGTGTCCGTGCTGGTCCGGGCCGCTAGCGTGGCCGCAGAGGGGCACCGCCGCCGGCGGGGGCATCCCGCCCGGTGCGCCGTGGGCTGACGCCCGAGGAGGTCCGATGACCGACGAGCTCGGTACCGACGTCGACGCCCGGCTGCGCGGCATCTGGTGGCTGCCGGTGGTCCGCGGGATCCTCCTGCTGATCGTCGGCTTCCTCATGCTCGCGCACCCGTTCGACACCGCCGTCGCGCTCGTGTGGGTGTTCGGCGTCTTCGCGGTGCTCGACGGCGTCCTCACGCTCGCGCAGTGGTTCTCGAACCGGCGCGAGGAGGGCGGCATCTGGTGGGCCGTCCTCGGCCTCGTGAGCGTCGGGTTCGGCCTCGTCGCGATCATCTGGGCGCCGCAGACGGCGAAGGCGATCTTCTACCTCATCGCGATCTGGGTGCTCGTCATCGGCATCCTCGGCGTCATCGCCGCCGCGACGCTCTACCGCGCGCGCGACATCGGGTGGTTCTGGGTGCTCGCGTCCGGGCTGGTGGCGTTCCTCATCGGCCTCCTCATGCTGGTCAACCCGCAGGAGACCGTCGCTGTCGTCATGGTGATCTTCGGGTTGTTCGCGTTCGTCGCGGGCGTGCTGCTCGTGGTGAGCGGCTTCGCGACCCGGGCGTTCGCGCGGGCCGTCGGGCGGGGGTCCGCCGCGATCTGACGGCCGGACCCGGGGTGTGCCCGACGCCTACTTGCCGGCCGTGCCGACGTACGCGACGCCCAGGCCGCCGCACAGGAACGCCATCGTGCTGGTGACGACGCCGCCGGTCGCGAGCACGGCCGCGGCGGCGTCCGGCCAGTAGATCTGCGCCAGGCCGCTCGCGGCGAGCGTGACGGCGCCGAGGATCAGCGTGACGTAGTAGACGGTCCGCCGGACGCCCTCGGGGACGTTCGGCGTGTAGGTCTCGTCCGTGACGGTGGCCATGGTCGTGCTCCTTCGGGTGGTCGGGCGCGCGTCCCGCCGCTCGGGACGCGTCACGCGCACGTGGAGAAGGAGTCGGCGGGTGAGGCCGTGATGCACCCGCTCGCCGGGTGCGTTTCCCGCCCGCCCGAGGGGCCGTGCTCAGTAGGCTCCGCGCACGATCCTCGTGCGAGCGGCGCACGCGGGACGTGGTGCGGAGGACGACGATGGCGACATCGGTGCGGGCGGCGGTGTCGCTGGCCCTGCTGGCGGGGTTCTACGTGGTGGCGTTCGCGCTGGTCGCCGCGCTCGGGTGGCTGTCCGTGCTCGCGTTCCGCAGCGGGTCCGAGACCGGTGGCGCGAAGCTCGCGTTCATCGCCGCGTTCGTCGCCGTCGCGATCGTCGTGGCGCTCGTCAAGGTCGCGCGGGCCCGTCCCGGGGCGCAGCCGGGGCTGCAGGTCTCGCGCGCGAACGCGCCCGCGCTGTGGGCCGTGGTCGACGAGCTCGCCGCCGTCGCGCAGACGCGTGTGCCCGACGAGATCCGGCTCGTGCCCGAGGTGAACGCCGCCGTCTCGGAGGACACCCGGATGCTCGGCCTCGTCGGCGGCCGGCGGCGCCTGTACCTCGGGGTCCCGCTCATGCAGGCGCTCGACGTGTCGCAGCTGCGCTCGGTGCTCGCGCACGAGCTCGGCCACTACTCGCGCAGCCACACCCGGCTCGGACCGATCACGTACCGCGGGCAGGCGGCGATCGGCGCGACGCTCGCCGAGCTCTCCGGGAACGTCGTCGGCCTGGTGCTGTCGGGTTACGCGCGCCTGTACCTGCTGGCGTCCGCGACCGTGAGCCGTCGCCAGGAGCTCGAGGCCGACGAGCTGTCGGTGCGGGTCGCGGGCCGGTCGGTCGCGCAGGGGACGCTGCGCGAGCTGCCGCTGATCGACCGCGCGTGGGGCTTCTACGGCAGCGCGTACATCGACGCCGGGTGGGAGTCGGGCTACGCGCCCACGGCCGCCGGGTTCTTCGGCGGCTTCGGCCAGCTCCTCGCGGCGCGGGGCGCCGAGCTGGAGTCGATGCGGCACGACGCGCCGCCCGCCGAGCAGTCGCGGTGGGACAGCCACCCGTCCATCGCCGCGCGGGTCGCCGCGATGGAGCAGATGCCCGACGTGCCGGTCGCGCGCGACACGCGTCCCGCGACCGCCCTCGTGCCCGGGTTCGACAACGCCGCGGCCGCGCTCGCCGAGCAGGTCGTCGCGTTCGGCGACCGCGTGCGGCTCGACTGGGACGCGTTCACCGCGACGTCGTTCGCGCAGTCGTCGCAGCGCTCCGCGGACATGGTCTACCGGGTCGCCGCGCGCGCCACGGGACAGCGTCGTGCGTCGCTCGCGACCGTGCTCGACCTCGTCGCTGCCGGCCGGCTCGGCGAGCTGCTGCACGGGCTCGGGTTCGACC
>JAEWCA010000247.1 GCA_023390875.1 Actinomycetes bacterium | reverse complement strand
AGGCCGGAGCGTGCTGGCGACCGCGCCGGTGCACCGCGTGCCGTCCACGGCGGGCTTCGTCGCGGTGCTCGCGGTCGGCGCGGGCTGGGGGATGGTGCCCGAGCAGGAGGCGGACGCGCACGCGTCGGCCGGGACGCTCGTCGACGTCGCACCCGGCGCGTGGCTCGACGTGCCGCTGTTCTGGCAGCGGTGGTCGGTGCGGACGCCGACGCTCGAGGACCTCACGGCACGGGTGGTCGAGGCCGCACGGGTGCTGCGGCCGCCGCGCTGACCCACGGGTGGGGCGCCGGCTCAGGGCCGCGGCCGGCGCGGGCCGGGCCGGCACGTCGAACGTCACAGAGGGCCGATTTTGACCCCGTCTCAGGCCGCCGGGTAGTCTGTTGCTTCGTTGTGCGTCCCCTGTCGCGCGCGCCGGGCTTCTCACCTGGCTGCCGCGGTGGCGTCCCGGTGCGTTCCCACTCGCCGGACGGGATGCTCCGACAGCCATCCTCGGGTGCTCGCCGCTCTGCGTCAGACGTCGTGTCAGACGCCGCGTGTGCGGGTGCCCATGACACGCAACACGAAACGAAGGCTACGACCGTGCGCACGTACACCCCGAAGCCCGGCGACGTCGAGCGGAACTGGTACGTCATCGACGCGACCGATGTCGTCCTGGGCCGCCTGGCCACTCACGTGGCCACGCTGCTGCGCGGCAAGCACAAGGCGACCTTTGCCCCGCACGTGGACGGTGGCGACTTCGTCATCGTCATCAACGCGGAGAAGATCGCCCTCACCGGCAACAAGCGCGAGAGCAAGCTCGCGTACCGGCACTCCGGCTACCCGGGTGGTCTGCGGGCCACCGCGTACTCGGACCTGCTGGACAAGCACCCCGAGCGCGCCATCGAGAAGGCCGTCCGCGGCATGCTCCCCAAGAGCTCGCTCGCGCGTCAGCAGCTCACCAAGCTCAAGGTCTATGCCGGCAGCGAGCACCCGCACGCCGCCCAGCAGCCGAAGCCGTTCGAGATCACCCAGGTCGCGCAGCAGGCCTGAGGCCGCCGCGCGTAGAGACACAGGAACCGAGGACACCAGTGGCAGAGACCACGGTCGACATCGACCTCGAGGGCGACGACACGCCCACGACGTACACCTCTGAGACGGTCGCCCCGACGGGCCGCGGTCAGAGCATCACGGCCCCCGGCCAGGCCCTCGGCCGCCGCAAGGAGGCCATCGCCCGCGTGCGCCTGGTGCCCGGCACCGGCCAGTGGAAGATCAACGGCCGCACCCTCGAGGACTACTTCCCGAACAAGGTGCACCAGCAGCTCGTCAACTCGCCGCTGAAGCTCGTGGACGTCGAGGGTCGCTTCGACGTCGTCGCGCGCATCACCGGCGGTGGCGTCTCCGGCCAGGCCGGCGCGCTGCGCCTGGGCATCGCCCGCGCGCTCAACGTGATCGACGCCGAGCACAACCGTCCTGCCCTCAAGAAGGCCGGATTCCTCACGCGTGACGCCCGTGTGGTCGAGCGCAAGAAGGCCGGTCTCAAGAAGGCCCGCAAGGCTCCGCAGTACTCGAAGCGCTGATCCGTCGCGCTTCTCCCGATGGCCCCGTCGGTCCTGTGACCTGCGGGGCCATCGGCATCTGCGGAACCTTCGGCGCCGCCCCGGCGCCGTGACGAGCACGACGACGAAGGAGTCTGTGATGGGTCGACTGTTCGGGACCGACGGGGTCCGAGGACTCGCCAACCGCGACGTGACCGCCGAGCTGGCCGTGGACCTGTCCGTGGCCGCGGCGCACGTGCTCGGGGCCCGTGGCGAGTTCGCCGGGCACCGGCCGCGCGCGGTCGTGGGCCGTGACTCGCGGATCTCGGGCGAGTTCCTGTCCGCCGCGGTCGCCGCCGGGCTCGCCTCCGCGGGTGTCGACGTCAACAACGTGGGCGTGCTGCCGACGCCGGCGGTCGCGTACCTCACGGCGCACCTCGGGGTCGACATCGGCGTGGTGCTGTCCGCGTCGCACAACCCGATGCCCGACAACGGCATCAAGTTCCTGGCCCGCGGCGGCCACAAGCTCGAGGACGACGTCGAGCTCGCGATCGAGGCGCGGCTCACCGAGGACTGGGACCGCCCGCTCGGCGGCGACGTCGGGCGGATCCGGGTCGACACCGGCAACGCGGGCGACCTGTACGTGGAGCACCTCGTCTCGACGATCGGTACGCGCCTCGACGGTCTGCGCATCGCGGTCGACTGCGCGAACGGCGCCGCGAGCGAGGTCGGACCGGTCGCGCTGCGCGAGGCAGGCGCCGACGTGGTCGTCATCAACGCGTCGCCCGACGGACGCAACATCAACGAGAAGTGCGGCTCGACGCACCCCGAGCAGCTGCAGGCGGCCGTGGTCGCGTCGGAGGCCGACCTCGGTGTCGCGTTCGACGGCGACGCGGACCGCTGCCTCGCGGTCGACGCCACGGGCCGGCTCGTCGACGGCGACCAGATCATGGGCGTGCTCGCGCTCACGCTGCGCGACTCGGGCCGGCTCGCGCGCGACACGCTGGTCGCGACCGTGATGAGCAACCTCGGACTGCGGCTCGCGATGACGGCGGCCGGGATCGAGACCGTCGTGACGGCGGTCGGGGACCGGTACGTGCTCGAGGCGATGCGGTCGGGCGGGTACTCGCTCGGCGGCGAGCAGTCGGGCCACATCATCATGGCCGAGCACGCGACCACGGGCGACGGCCTGCTCACGGCCCTGCAGCTCGCGGCGCGCGTGGCCTCCACGGGGGAGACCCTCGAGCAGCTCGCGGGCGTCGTGCAGCGGCTGCCGCAGACGCTCGTCAACGTCCCGGGCGTGGACAAGGCGCGCGCCGACCACGACGGCCCGCTGCAGGACGCGGTCCGGGCGGCCGAGGCGACGCTCGGCGACACGGGCCGGGTGCTGCTGCGCTCGTCGGGCACGGAGGACCTGGTGCGCGTGATGGTCGAGGCCGCGACGCAGGCGGATGCCGACCGCGTGGCGCGCGACCTCGCGGACGTCGTCGCGGCCCGCCTCGCGCTGTGAGCCCTGTGAGCC
>JAEWCA010000195.1 GCA_023390875.1 Actinomycetes bacterium | reverse complement strand
CGCCAGCAGCGCGCCGGTCTGCGGCGACCCGTGGTGCCACAGCAGCGCGGGGCGACCGGCCTCACCGGTGTCGTGGACGACGACCGCGCGGCCGTCCGGGAGACTCACCTGTCGTCGGACGGCCATGCGCACGACCCTAGGCGTCACGTCCGACACGCCTCCTGCCGAGGTGGCGGCCGTTCGCGCACGAGGCCGGACGGTGCGCACGAGGCCGGCCGGTCGCGCACGAGGCCGGACGTCGCGGACGAGGCACGACGCGCACCGGGCACCATGTCCGCCATGACCACCGTGCGCCGCGCCACCGCGTCCGACCTCGACGCCGTCGTCGCCCTGTTCACCGGCTACCTGCGCTTCTACCGCCGCGACCACCCCGCGGACGCGGTCCGCCGGTTCCTCACGCAGAGGCTCGAGGCGACCGACGGCGTCGTCCTGGTCGCCGAGCACGACGGCGCGCTCGTCGGCCTCGCGCAGTGCTACCTCACGTGGTCGTCGCTGAGCCTGGCCCGCGCGTGGGTGCTCAACGACCTGTTCGTCGACCCGCAGGTCCGCGGCACGGGCGCCGGTCGCGCGCTGGTCCGGGCGGCGAAGGACGAGGCCGCGAGGGCCGGCGCCGTCTACGTCGCGCTCGAGACCGAGCGGACCAACGTCGTCGGGCAGACCCTGTACGCGTCGGAGGGGTTCGTGCTGGACGACGAGAACCTCCACTACGCGGCCCCGGTCGGTCACGATGTCGAGAAGGCGTGACCGGCTCCGTTCTCGGGGTGAGAGACCCGCACGGGGTCGACGACAAGGAGGCACGACGATGACGAGGTACCTGCTCACGGTGAACTTCCAGCCGGGCGTCGTGGACACGCCCATGGAGGAGTGGGCGCCGGAGGAGATCACGGCGCACCTCGACTACTACGCGGCGCTGCGGCGCGAGCTGCTCGCGAGCGGCGAGGTGGTCCAGTCGGAGGTGCTGGCCGGTCCGGACGTCGCGAAGATCGTGACGTCCGACGGGATCGGGGCGCCCGTGGTGACGGACGGGCCGTTCCAGGAGTTCAAGGAGTGGATCGCGGGCTTCCAGGTGGTCGACGTGGAGTCGGAGGCCCGGGCGCTCGAGATCGCCGCGAAGCTGTCCGCGGTGCCCGGCCCGGGTGGCCGCGCGACGCAGCAGCCGATCCACGTGCGGCGGGTGCTGGACGACTCGCCGTCGGACGTGACGGAGATGGAGACGTGGCTGGAGCAGGCGGACGGGGTCCGCTGAACGTCCCGCCCGAGGTCGAGGGCCTGCTGCGTGAGCTCGCGCCGCAGGTCCTCGGCGCGCTCGCCCGGCGGTTCGGGGACTTCTCGACCGCCGAGGACGCCGTGCAGGAGGCCGTGCTCGCGGCGGCGACGCACTGGTCCCGTGACGGCGTGCCGGCGAACCCGAGGGGCTGGCTGACGCAGACGGCGACCCGCCGGATGATCGACGCCTGGCGCAGCGACCAGGCGCGGGAGGCGCGGGAACGCCTGGTCGCGGCCGAGCCGGCAAGCGACGCGCAGGACGAGGACGACACGCTCGTCGTCCTGCTGCTGTGCTGCCACCCGTCGCTCACCCCGGCGTCCGCGATCGCGCTCACGCTGCGTGCGGTGGGCGGCCTGACGACGGCGGAGGTCGCGCACGCGTTCCTCGTCCCCGAGGCGACGATGGCGCAGCGGATCAGCCGTGCGAAGCGCACGGTCGCCGGCGAGCGGTTCGCGCTCCCGACGCCCGACGAGCTCCCGGCCCGGCTCCGCAGCGTCCGGCACGTGCTGTACCTGATGTTCAACGAGGGCTACGCCGCGACGGGCGGCCCGACGCTGCACCGCACCGACCTCTCCGACGAGGCGATCCGCCTCGCCCGGATCCTGCACGCGTCACGGCCCGACGACCCCGAGACCACCGGTCTGCTCGCGCTCATGCTGCTCGACGACGCCCGTCGTCCGGCCCGCACCGACGCCACCGGCGCGCTCGTCCTGCTCCCCGACCAGGACCGCTCCCTGTGGGACCGCGCGCTCATCGCCGAGGGCACCGCGCTGCTCGACGAGGCAGGCGGCCACGGCGTCGTCGGCGAGTACCGGCTGCAGGCGGCCATCGCGTCGCTGCACGACCACGCCGCCCGCGCGCAGGACACCGACTGGCCCCAGATCGTCGCGCTGTACGGGCTGCTGGAGCAGGTGACGCGCAGCCCGGTCGTCACGGTGAACCGTGCCGTGGCGACCGCGATGGTGGACGGCCCGCGCGCCGGGCTGGCGGTGCTCGACGGGGTCGACCTGCCCGGCCACCGTGTCGACGTCGTCCGCGCGCACCTGCACGAGATGGCCGGCGACGTCCCGGAGGCCCTGGCGCACTACGGAGCGGCGATCGCGGCCGCCACGAGCGTCCCCGAGCGCGAGCACCTCGTGGCCCGGGCGGCCCGCCTGCGCGCGTCCGACGCCTGACCTGCGGCGGGGACGAACGTCCCCGAACATCCACAGGAACCCGACGTACCGTCGCAGCGGAACATCCGGACAGGGGATCAGGAGTCGACCGTGGCGGTCTCGTTGCGCACCGAGCTTGAGACGCTGCGCGACCGGCAGTGGCTGTGGTCGTTCCTCGCGCTCACGCTGGTCATGCCGTGCATCGCGGTCGGGCTGCTGCTCGACGGGTTCGTGGTGCGCGCCGTCGTCATCGGCGTGACGCTGCTGCTCCTGCTGGCCGGCACGGTCCTCGCCCGGTGCGCCCGCGAGCTCGAGCAGCTCCTCGGCGCCACCGCGACCGTCCCACGCCCTCGCCGGGGCCGTCTCGACGCCTGATCCGGCCC